>DXHG01000144.1 GCA_019113455.1 Candidatus Treponema faecavium
CTCATCAAGATAGACGAGGGCTCAAACCTCGGTGCGGTGCGCATACGCATACGCAGCCTTATCGCGGCAGTGCGCGAGCGCGAGCGGCGGCGCACAAAGCCCGCCGTTTTATCAGCCGCGTACCAGCGCCAGATATTCACCAAAGAGATGCGGCGCACGCACACGATTCTTGCGCCGCAGATGTCGCCGATACATTTCAGGCTCATTCAGAAAGCGTTTGAGTATTCGGGATACAACTTTGTCGTGCTGCCGGAAGTAGACGCGCTCGCGGTTGAAACGGGCCTGCAGTACGTGAATAACGACGCCTGCTACCCGTCGATACTCGTTGCGGGGCAGATGATCGCCGCGCTCAAATCGGGCAAATACGATCTTGATCACGTGAGCCTGCTTATTTCGCAGACGGGCGGCGGCTGCCGCGCAACAAACTACATCGGCTTTATCCGCCGCGCGCTCAACGATGCAGGCTGGGGGCATATCCCCGTTATTTCGCTTTCGGCGCAGGGCTTTGAGCATAACCCGGGCTTTAAGATAACGCCGCTGCTGCTGCACCGCGCGATGATGGCGCTCATGACCGGCGACCTGCTGATGCGCGTGCTCTACCGCACGCGTCCGTACGAACAGACGCCCGGCTCGGCAAACCGGCTCTACGAAAAGTGGAACGGGCAGGCGATGCAGCAGCTTGAATCAGCCTCGGTGACCAAGTATCACCGCCTCATACGCGGCATTATACAGGACTTTGACTCGCTGCCGCTCAGGCATATCGAAAAGCCGCGCGTCGGCGTTGTCGGCGAAATCCTTGTCAAATTCCATCCGGCAGCGAACAACGACATATTCGCTACGATAGAGCAGGAGGGCGCCGAATGTGTCGTGCCCGATCTTGCGGATTTTCTGTTCTATTCGTTCTCCACCGGCATTTACCGCCACCGCAAGCTTGCGTTCCCCGGCAAAACGGAGCGCATTTCGCGCTTTATCATCTGGTTCCTTGAACTCTACCGCAGGGCAATGAAAGAGGAGCTCGAAAAGAGCAAACGCTTTGAACCGCCGTCATTGATTTATGATTTGATGAAAGGTGTCGATGATATAGTACAGTTAGGAAATATAACCGGCGAGGGATGGTTCTTGACGGCGGAAATGGTTGAGCTCATAAAAGAAGGCGTGCCCAATATCGCCTGCGTGCAGCCGTTCGCGTGCCTGCCGAATCACGTTACCGGCAAGGGCATGATAAAGGAACTGCGCAGGAGATTTCCGGACGCCAACATCGCGGCTATCGATTACGATCCGGGCTCAAGCGAAGTGAATCAGCTGAACCGGCTCAAGCTGCTTTTGGCAAATGCCAAGCCCGGCGTTCATCCCGATGATGCGAAAAAGTAACTGGAGGTAACTGATGGCTGCAATACACAAACGCCTGTATGCGGTTATGGCGGTCTTGGCGTGCATATGCTGTGCGCTGCCGCTTTTCGCCGAATACAATTACAAGGGAATGCCCGATTCCGCCATGATCCGGCGCAATGTGGAAGAAACGTGGCTGTATCCGCCGGCGAGCGTGCTCAGAGAAAAGCAGCCGGAAGTCCTGCAGAATGAGGCAGGAGAGCTCTTTGAAGTGCGGTTTGAAGAAACCGAAGACCGCTTTTTTGTCATTATCGCGCCGCGCCGTGCGGTAACGCTTTCCGTGTACTCTCAAGACGGTATGTCGACGATGACAAGCGACGTGTATGCCGCAGAAGCGTACGGCTCGTGGATTCTCACCAAGAACTCGGCGGATAATTCATTCGTGTCGATTAAATACTATATCGCGCCGGACACAAACGTGTTCGTGCAGTTCCGTTCCGAAGGCGGTACGGCGCTCGCGGATTTTGTCGTATACGGCTCGTTCGCCGCGCGCGGCGTGCAGCTCGGCGTGCCGATCGAACAGCTCTATACCGCTTCGTTCGCCGATATTGCCGCGTGGACGCGCACGACGCTCCCGTGGCAGTATATCGACATACTGCCCGAGCTGTATCACAGCCCGCAGCAGATGGTCAGCGTGATACGAGAAAACCTGGGCCGCATTGTGTATACCGAAGATGCGGTGCTTGAAGGAGACGGCACGCTCGTGCATTTATCGTCAGGCGCGCCGTTTGAAGCGCCCGACGATATGCACGACGCGGAAAACAAGCTCTTTTTGTCTTCAGGCGGTTTTGTCAAATGGATTGTCGACGGACTTTTGCTGCCGGAAACAGGCGGCGCGCTCAAAATAGAGCCGCTGCTCAGACAGACAACGGCACGCAGCCCGATAAGCAGAAGCGGCGTTCTTGAGCAGACATACAACCTTGATTTCGCGCTTGACTGGACGCGGAACCTTGCCGCGGGAGCGGAATCGGTATATACCGGCAGCAACATGCTGTACGCCGATTCCGGCGTTGACGTACAGATAGATCCCTTTGCGTCGGAGCTCTCCCCGGCGGGCATCGCCGTGTCGTCAGGCTATATCAGAAACGCGGGGTATCCGATACAGACGCTGCAGGCGCTTTTTTACGTGCTTGCCGTGCAGGAACCGGGCAAGTTTTATCTGGGAGCCCTGCGCGAAACGGATATGTCGCAGTCGCCTGAAATCCACTTTTTTACAAACTGCATCGCGTTTTTCCCATACTTTGACGCAAACGCTGAGTTTAAGATTGCCGTATTTATGAACGGACAGGAAATAACGCTTGACCGGCTTGAAGAAGCATACCCCGACACGTTTGTGCATCTGGTGCGCATCAGCGCGTCTGACATGTTCTTTCCTGAATAGCACAGCGCTGCAAACGCCGCGCAGCCGAAACACACCCGGTCCATCATCGGACTGGGTATCGGCATTTACTCTGCACGCTGCACATGCGGCGTCAACTTGCAGTTCCCTGCGGTTCAGAAGGCGGAAGCGGCACGCGGCTGAGTGCACAGCGTCAGCGTGCATGAGACGCTGTCCTGGACACAGGCAGGAACCTGTTGACGGGCTTTTGCGCGCGTGGTACAGTACGGCTATGAAAAAGACGCTCATTACCGCCTGTACGGCCGCGCTGTGCGCGCTGTTTGCAGGCTGCTATTCTGTTCCTGAAACGATTCCCGCACAGACAACGTCGCAGCAGCTGATACAGTTTGGACAGTCGAGTTTTGAAAACGGCAATACCGCCGCCGCGGAAGTATACTATCTCACGCTCATAGAGCGCTACGGCTCTGATCCGGCGCTGCGCGTGGAAGCAATGTTTGAAATCGCGCACATGGATATAAAAGAAAAGAAATGGGAACGGGCGGTTCCCATCCTGCGCGAAATACAGGCAATGTACGAAACAGAACTTGCCCAGGTGCTGCCCGGCGCGTACCGCCAGCTTGCCGAAATAGATCTTGCAAAGGTGCCTGAAGACGCGCTTGCTGCGATTCCCTTAGACGCGCCGGTCGTGCTCGGCCCGGGCGCTCCCGCTTTCATAGAGCCTCCGGCGGCGGAACAGACAGACGCCGCGCAGTCCGCCCTGCCCGCAGCGCAAGCTCCTGCAGACTCTGCCGCACCTGAAAGCGCGGTGCAGGCTGGCGCCGCAGGTGAAAACAGCGCGGCACTTCCTCCTGCTGAACCGCAGACCGACACCGAAACTCCGCAGCCGCTCCCCGAAGAAAGCCCGCCGGAACCGACACCCGCACCGTAACTGCGCCGCACGTGCAGCGTGCAGAGTAAAGCCGCTGCCCTGCAGCACCAACCCCTGTGCAGACATTGCGCGCTCTTTATGCTATACTCAAAACTGCCGTGCGCTGTTCAGGCAGATACGCGCACGCTATTCTATAC
>DXHG01000145.1 GCA_019113455.1 Candidatus Treponema faecavium
GTCCTCCTGTACGAGCAGCTTTATCGTGTCCAGATTCCCGTATGCGGCGGCATACGTACACGGCGTCCAGCCGTCATCATCTTCCGCAAACAGGTCAGCGCCCGCGTCTATCAGGAGCTCCGCCTTTTCCGCGTCCCGCTGCACAATTGCAAAGCACAGCGGCGTTGCCCCTTCCATATACAGTTCGTCCGTTGCAGACACGACGCCTTCGGTATAGAAGTCAGACGTGCCGTCGATGTCCGCGCCTGCGGCAATCGCCGCCTTAACGTCCGCAGCCGTTCCGTGTACCACCGCATCGAACAGCGCGTCCGGCTCAGCTGCGGCAGTGTTCACAGGCGCAGACGCGCAGCCTGCAAGCGCCAGCGCCGCACATACACACAGCACCGCATACGCGCAGCCGGTTTTCCATATACGTATATTCATTTTGCCCTCCTGTTACGCACATAGTCAGGTTCATACTGTATTATATACTCCGCCTGCTGTCAATGATGGAATATCTGTGCTGCTGTTACGGTGCGTTAAGCCTGAAGCAGTTTAGGAAGCAGCGCTTAATACATCGCTTGCTTCCGTGAGTGCAGTTAATAAGAAATGAGTAAGCGGTAAATCGAAAAGAAATGTGCCGCTGGCAGCAGGTTTGCCGATGGCTGTCAGATTTCCCATTAAAAAAAATAAAAATTTGCCGATTGCCAAATTTTATTTTGCCAGTTATCAGACATGAATTTTGCCGCCGGCCAGCGGCGCACTTGCCGATTGCAAATTTTTAGTTTGCCGTCGGCAAATGAAAAGTTTGCCGATTGCAAGTGTCTCACTGGCCGTCGGCAAATTTCATTCCCGATAAACGGCAAATTTTAAATTTGCCATCGGGAAATTTTTCTCAGTTTACCGGCAGGAAACTTCTCGCCGCACGCAATGTACGCAGTCCGGGCTTGCGGAGCTGACTGGCATCAGCTCCGCAAGCTGTCACGTTTTGAGCTTTGCTCAAAACGTGCAACTATAAATCCCCTGTGCTGGAAGAGAGGAAGGGGCCTGGGGAGGGAGAGAAACAACGCTTCTAAAGCAGAGGTTTCTCTCCCTCCCCAGAAAAGCGAATTACAGAGAATAAAAAAGAAAAAAGCCGCACGCGCAGCGCAAAAACACCCCGCGGTGGAACCGCAAAGAAAAAAGCCGCACGTGCAGCGTGCAGCGTACATGCCGCTGCACTGCCGTGCAATACGCGCCGTATTGCACAAACACCCGCAATAGTGTACTCTGCTAAAAACGCATCAAGGCGGTAATCATATGAGCATACAGCTTCGTCCCGTTCTGGAACGTTTTTTTTCTTATTACATGAACGAACGCAATCTTGAAAAAACAGTCTCATGTGTTGCCGAAAACATTATCAGCATCGGAACAGGAGAACATGAAACAGCCGTCGGCAAAGAAGCGTTTACGCGGCTGTACCGGCAGGAATTTGAGCTTGCGCCCGATCCGCTCGCGTTTGAACTGCGCGGGTACACGGAACACGTCTATAACGATAATTTCGGTTCCGTTTCGTGTACCGTGCATATCACGCAGTTTCCACAGACACCGGACGAACTGTCGTTTGACGGTCTTCTTATTGCCGATATAGTGCGCGAGGGTCAGCAGTGGCTGATTGCCTCGCTGCACATGTCGTTTCCGCTTGAACGCCCTTTTCACTGGTTTATTCAGATGAATTACAGCGCCGACTCATCGCGTCAAATCATATCGCGCACGCAGTACGAGATAGTCAGACTGCTTTCAAAGGTGCTGCCCGGCGGCGTGCTCGGGTTTTATCTGACCGAGGGATTTCCGCTGTATTTAATCAATGACGAGCTTTTAGGCTATCTTGGCTACACGTACGACGAATTCAGAGCGGCGACAGGCGGCAGCTCGCTTGACCTGCTGTTTGCCGAAGACCGCGTTCTGGTGCAGCAGCACCTTATCAAGTCTCTTGCCGATAAAACCGAATGTTATCTTGAATGCAGGGCAAACAGAAAAGACGGTACGTTTATCTGGATCAGCGTACGCGCGCGCAAATTCATCAGCGATGACGGCACCGCCGCCGTTATCTGTGCCATCATCGATATAACAAACACCATTGCATTTCAGGAAAAACTGCAGCAGGATATCTCGCGCGATGTGCTCACGCCTATCCTGAACCGAAAGGCTGCGGTAGCGCAGATAGAAGAGTCGTTCAAATACTGCCGGACAGGAACGTTTTTTATACTCGACATTGATAATTTTAAGAAACTCAACGATACGGAAGGCCATCAGACCGGAGACGAAATACTGCAGGCGCTCGCAAAGCTGCTGCTTGACGCGGTCTGCGAACAAGAGATTGCCGCGCGTCTTGGCGGGGATGAATTTATTCTGTACTGCCCGGGACTCACCGATGCCGAAAAAGCGCGGCAAAAGGCGCTTTCGATACAAACGGCGTTCGCGCAGACGGTATGCGCCCAATACCCGCACATACAGCTTTCGATCAGCATCGGGGCTGCGGAACGCGAAGGCGATGACAGTTTTAATCAGCTGTATACAAAAGCCGATATTGCGCTCTATGAAGTAAAAAACACTCAAAAAGGCTCGTACAAGATGAATATCGACGAAAAGAAATACGGTCAATGTCAGCAGGACCGCGCGTGAACATACCGCGGCTTACCGATATAGAAACATGGCTTGACTCGTTTCTCAATTTTGAGCGTCTGCCGAAAAAAAATATCTTTTGGCTCGATACGATGCAGTTCTTATGCGCGCGGTTCGGCAATCCGCACACGGCGTTTAAATCCGTTCATGTTGCAGGCTCAAAAGGCAAAGGCTCCGTATGCGCGTGTATCGCAGCAATTTTAGCAGAAGCGGCGTATTCCTGCGGCGTATATGCGTCTCCGCACATTGTGCATTTTGCCGAACGTATCAGAACCGCTTCAGGTTTTTTTCCTGACAGCGTGTATCAGGCGGCAGGGCGCGAACTCATTTCAGGCATTGAGGCGGTTCCGCCTGAGGAACTGCCGGGACAGCGTGAAATAACGTGGTTTGAACTTGCAACGCTGTACGCTTTTTTGTGTTTCAGACATGCGCATGCTGACTGGGCAGTATGCGAAACGGGGCTGGGCGGCAGGCTTGACGCAACAAACGTGCTTGAACCTGCGGCGGCGGTGCTTACCCCTATTGAGCTTGAGCACACACAGTATCTTGGTAATACGATTGCGCTTATTGCGCAGGAAAAAGCGGGAATTATAAAAGAGCGAACGCCCGTCTACTGCGCGGCGCAGGTGCAGGAAGCGCGGCAGGTGTTTGAGCAGACGGCGTACCGCAAAAACGCGCCGATTTTTTTTCTTGACAGCCCCGGCGTGCAGATACAGTACGACATCCGCGCAGACGGCACGCACACCCGTATTCAGGCGCCGTGTTTTTCGCGCCCGCTTGCCGCCGTGCTCAAGCTGTACGGCGGGTTTCAGGCGGAAAACGCGGCGCTTGCCGCCTGCACAGTCAAAGGGCTCTGCCCTGCGCTTTCAGAAGAAGTTATTGAGCGCGGTCTTGCGCGCGCCTGGATTCCGGGCAGATTTGAAATCATCGCCGAAACAGACAGCACGCCAGAGCTCATTCTTGACGGGGCGCACACTGTAAAAAGCGTTGGCTGCACGCTGGAAACACTTGCGGCGCTCTATGACAATCCGTTTGACATACCCGTATTATTCGCGTGCGCCGCAGACAAAGACATGGAACATATCGCTGCGCTG
The DNA here is from genome assembly GCA_019113455.1 of Candidatus Treponema faecavium. Lineage (GTDB taxonomy): Bacteria > Spirochaetota > Spirochaetia > Treponematales > Treponemataceae > Treponema_G > Treponema_G faecavium. The sequence goes on from DXHG01000145.1 coordinate 3,738, forward strand.
TTTAAAAACGTTTCGCATATCACGCTCACAACCCCGGGGCCGTACAAGCAGTCTGCACTGCCGCGCCTTGCGCAGGCATTTGCCTCATGCGGCGTTAAGGCGTACGCAGAAGCAGACTGCGCGCGCGCAATCGGGCAAAGCATGAAGCACGCGAAAAAACAGCATATGCCGCTGCTTGTCGTCGGGTCGTTTTATCTGCTTGCGGAAGTCATGCGGTATATAAACGGCAGCGGCGAAAATATTGATTGATTTTTCGTCCATATGCGATATAATGAAAAGTGTGTGCTGCAAAAAAAGCAGATCAGGTAAAATACGTAGCAAGTTATAAAGGAAAATGTATTGCAGAAAAAACAATTACCATTAAAGCATGTTATTCTTATCAGTATCTGCTGTATCTGCGTGTGTATTTCTTTTTATAATTTCAGCAGGCGCAACAGGGAAGTCATATACGGCAACAATACGCAGTACATCAGCTCCGCCACAAAACAGATGGCGATGCTTATCGATAATTACTTTGCGACGCACCTTGCTTATATAACCGAATTGGGAACGCTTTTTCCGTACATTATCGAAAAATCAGCTGAGTATGGCCTGCTTGAAACGATAGGCATGCTCGTCAACAACAATATCTTTCAGGAAATGTATTTTATCCTTAAAGACGGCAGCGCGATTTCAAGCACGGGAAGGCAGGAAGACCTTACAGATACGGTGCTGTACAAAACAGCGATGAGCGGCACGCCCGGCATTCTTTTTGAACCGTCGCAGCAGCTTCATGCCGGATCGTTTGTGTTTTACGCGCCGGTACAGCTGCAAAACCAGACGACCGGCATTATTACCGGCTCGATGCCCGCGGAGCGCCTCATCGATCTTTTGGGAAACACGTTTTTTGAGGAACCGACGTTTATTTCGCTTTTTGACAAAGACGGCACGGTTTTGATGTACTCAAAGCAAAATGACGGGATGACTTCCTTTCTGCACGATTTTATCGATGCTGAAAATCAAAATCCGGACTGGAAAAGCATACAGGCTATTATTGCCGAACGGGACGAGACGGTCTTTTCTACCGACGATCACTGCATTATTGCAGGACACCCGATAGCGTACGCGGGGCTGTATCTGGTGCATATCTTCCCCGATTCAATAAACAAACCGATGTTTTCCACCGGTCTGCGCAACGGCGAAATACTCGTGCTTGAAATCCTCGTTATCTTTATTTGCTTTATTATCTGGCTTGTTACGCACGATATACAGGCGCAGAAACAGCTTACGAACGCCGCGATTGAGCAAAGTTATATTATTTCAAATATTTCTTCGCTGTTTTCGCAAGTGTTTTATCTTAATTTTGATGAAGATACGTTTCAGACAATTTTTGAACAGGACGGGTACCACACAACAAAGTTTGAAGACCACATGAGCGCCAAAGTCCTGCAGATTCTTACGGAAGACAATATCGCGCAGGAAGATATTGATAAATTTAAAATACTTTTTTCGCCTATCGCCATTGCCGACAGCTTTCTCGAGAACGACGGCCAGCGGTTTATCGAAATTGAATACCGCAGAACCATCTCAGGCGAGCTCCGCTGGATGCGCGCCGAAGCTATCGTAACGCAGAAAGAAAAAGGACTGCCTGTCGCGCTTTTGATCACGACGCAGGATATTACGCGCATAAAGCAGGAGCAGGAAGAAATATACAAGCTTTTTCAGGATTCCTATGAAACCGCGATTAACGCCTCAAACTTCAAAACGGATTTTCTGTCCCGTATAAGTCATGATGTACGTACGCCGCTCAATGCGATAATCGGCATGACCGCGATTGCGTCAAAATACATTACCGACAAAGAAAGAGTAACGTCCTGTTTATCAAAGATAACGATTGCTTCAAATCACTTGCTGAATCTCATCAACGAAGTGCTCGATATGAGCAAGATAGAAAGCGGTTCGGTCGATATTCAAACAACACAGATAAATCTCAAAGATATTATCACCAATATTCTCACGATCAATCAAACCGCTGTCCAAAACAAAAAGCAGCAGCTCATACCTGTCGCCGATAAAATAGAACACGAAATAGTTATTGGAGACGAAACGCGGCTCATGCAGATACTGATGAATCTGTTGAGCAATTCGATTAAATACACGCCGCCCGGCGGAACTATCACGCTTACTATCAGGGAACTGCCGACGGCAACGAACTCGTATGCTGATTATGAATTCATTATCAGCGACAACGGCATAGGTATGCAGAAAGATTTTCTTGAGCATATTTTTGAACCGTTTGCGCGCGCCTCGGATGCGCGCATACACAAGATTCAAGGAACCGGCTTGGGAATGTGCATTACGCAGAATCTGGTGCAGCTGATGCGCGGTTCCATAGATGTAGAAAGCGAACTTGGGAAAGGCACAACGTTTACGGTACATCTTTCGTTTACGCTGCCAAAGAATTCCGAAAACAAAAAACTGATTGCAAACAGCAATCTCGCCGGTCAGTCGATTCTGCTTGCGGATGACGACATGCTTGTCCGCGAGCTTATCAGACGCACCGCTACAGAATTAGGTCTCAAATGTGATACGGTTAATTCCGGCGAACGCGCCGTATCGCTTGTGAAAAACAAAACTGGTATACCCTATTTTGCTATTTTTATCGATTGGCAGATGCCCGATAAGGATGGTATTGAAACAACAAAACAGCTGCGAAAACTCATATCATCCATGACGCCCATCATTTTAATTTCCGCGTTTGACATGGACGAGGGATTTCAGGAAATAGCAAAGAAAGCCGGCGTAACGGGACTCATCGAGAAGCCGCTGTTTAAGTCTTCCATTCTGCAGGTGCTTGAGCGCTGCGGCACCGGCATCACCTATGCCGACACGGATACCGGCGAACACGCAGTACAGACAGACTTGCAGAACCGGCACATTCTTATCGCGGAAGACAACGAACTTAATATGGAGATAGCGTGCGAACTTGTCTCGTCATGCAATGCAGTTACAGACACCGCGGCAAACGGACAGGAAGCGCTGGACAAATACCTCTCGGCGCCTGATGGCTATTATTCGCTGATTCTTATGGATATACAGATGCCTGAGATGGACGGCTACGAAGCGACACAGCGCATCAGGGCAAGCGGCAAAAGCGACGCCGCTTCGATTCCCATCATAGCGATGACGGCAGATGCGTTTGCAGAAGATATAAAGAAAACGCTTGCCTCAGGCATGAACGATCACATTGCAAAACCGATTGATGTAAACAGATTGAATCAGTGTCTGCGGTATTGGCTGCCGCCGCCTGATGCTGAAAACGCCGCACCAGATGCCACATAGTGCGCATCGATCGCGTATATACGCTCTTTTCCCGTAACCGGATGCGGAAACTGCAGTTTGGTTGCAAAAAACTGCAGCGCACGCGGCTCCTGCTTCTGCGCGCAGGCATTATACACCGTATCCCCTATCACCGGAAATCCAATCCACGCCAGATGACAGCGCACCTGATGCCTGAACCCCCGCGCAATACGGCACACGGCGGCATACACCGCCCCCTCTTTGTGCAGCGACACGAGCTCTGTAGCGTACACCGGCGCGGCTGCTTTTTTAGCCGCATAGCCGCCAGTGCCGCTATCCACAGGACGCACTTGGCTGCCCCGCGGACCATATGGGCGAAATCTGCTTTCTATTATATACGGCAGCCGCAGCCCTGCTGCGCCGTGTGCGTCCGCCGGAATTGGGGCCGGCGGAAACCCCGGCAGCTGAGCATTGGAACAAGTGGTACAAAACGCACTGTACTCTTTGATAAATATGCCGCGCCGCTGCGCAAGACACAGCGCGTCAAATGACTCCTGCGTAGCGGCGACAAGCAGCAAGCCTCGCGTCGCCGTGTCAAGCCTGTGGAGGAGCCCGTACTCATATTCCCTCATTCCCTGCACCGCCGTTATCGCCGGAAAGCGCTCTGCAAGCCACGAAACGGCAGAAAGCGCAGTGTCTCCCGCATTGCGCGGCGCGCTTGGCAAACCGGCAGGTTTATCAAGAATAAAGTACGGCTCACGGGTAGTTGCGCTAAAAACTAAGTGAGGATACATTTTTCGTAGTGCCGATGAAGCACGCGCAGCACAGCCTTAAACCGCTGCGGCACCGGCGCCTTAAATTCCGAAAACTGCTCGCTCTGCGGCAGACGCAGCGAAAGCCGGTACGCATGGAGCATAAGCTGCGCACCGGCAAACAGCTCCTGCTTACCGCGCCGGCCATACAGCGGGTCTCCCAGTATCGGGCAGCCGATATATTTCATATGAACGCGGATCTGATGTGTTCTGCCTGTTTTAAGCCGCAGCTTCATAAGCGAAAACGGCCCGTAACACGCGATGCAGCGGTACTCAGTGTGGGCAAATTTGCCTTTCGACACGCTGCTCTCCGCTTTGAACAGTTTGCGATGGCGCGGATCGCGGAAAATCTGCGTTTTTATTGAACCGCGTGCAGCAGGCGGCCTCCCGCATACGATGGCAATATATTCTTTTTTGACACGCCGTGTCTGAAACTGTTCCTGAAGCCACGCTTCGCTCGCGCGGTTCCGCGCAGTAATAATAACGCCCGACGTATCTTTATCCAGGCGATGCACAATGCCCGGCCGGAACGCTGCTGCCCGTTCAGCGTCCGTCCCCGCTGTAAGCGCAGCTGACGCGGGCCTTCCCCAATGAAAGAGCAGCGCATTTACGAGCGTTCCCGTCCAGTTTCCGGCCGCGGGATGCGTCGTCATTCCCTGCGACTTATCAACCACGGTTACGTCATCATCTTCATAGAGAATGTTCAGCGGTATGTCTTGGGGCGCTATATCGTCAGGAACAGTGTCTTTCCACTCCGCGCGGACAACATCGCCCGCCGCCACTTTTGCAGAAAACTTTACCGGCGTATCATTGATAAAAATACGCGCGCTGCCTGACTTTAACTGAGATCGCGATACCGCAGCAGGCAAAGACGCGATATACTTATCCACACGGATTGACTCAGCGCCGTCAGGCACCTGTACGGAAAAAGAAGGCATACGGCTCTTATTCCTTCAATTCCGGTACGGCGGCCGCAGGCGAATCCGTTTCTGCCGCTCCAGCAGCCGGCAGCACGGTTACTCCGGCCGCGGCTTCTGAATCCTGTTTTTCCTGTATTTTTCTTTCTATATAATTCCATAAAAAATCAGTAATGCCGATGGCAAGACTGATGCCGGCTGCAGTACAGATAATGCCGATTTGCTCAGAAACAGACAGGTGCGCCGCATCAGACGACTGCGCAAACGGATTGGGAAAATATGCCGCATCCATGCCGTGAGAAAAATACCGATACAGCGAATACGAAAGCGTTACGCCAAGCGTAACAAACGGCAGCGAACCAAGCGTAATAATTTCAGCGCGGCGCACGTCTTTTGCCCACTGCGGCACCTCGCTGAAATCGTACGGATCAGGCTCAAACGCCGCAGGCTCAGAAAAACACCGCGCACAGATAACCAAACAGACGCAGAGGCAGACAGCTCTGCACGCGCTGCCGCGCGCAGCATTATGTCGCATATTCCCGCGGGCCAAAAATCGCGGTGCCTACCCGAACCATTGAAGCTCCCTCTTCGATGGCCGTCTCGTAATCATTGGACATCCCCATCGAAAGCTCACGCAGCGGCACATCGGGATACCGGCTCTGCGTTTCTTGCGCAACACGAGCCAGTTTTCTAAACGCGGCGCGTACCAGCGGAATATCGGAAGTAAACGGAGCCATCGTCATAAAGCCGTCAAGTCTGATATGCGGACACTGCGCAAGCACATAGTCAATTGTTTTATACATATCATCCTGCGACGTAAATCCTGATTTTGAATCTTCTCCGGTATGATACTCAAGCAGTACATGTATAATCTTATTCGCCTGCGCCGCGTGTTTTTCAATACATTCCGCCAGTTCCAGCCGGTCAAGCGACTGTATGCAGGAAGCTATTTCAACAGCTGTTTTTACTTTATTGCGCTGCAAGGAACCGATAATGTGCAGTTCAAACATCGGAACGGATATTTTTACTTCCGAAAACTTTGCCGCCGCTTCCTGCACGCGGTTCTCGCCGAAAAGTATCTGACCTGCATCAGCAGCGCTGATAATACTTGAAACCGGATGAAATTTACTGACAGCCATCAAGCGCACAGCGCCCTGAACACGGCCTGAACGCAGCTCAGCCTCGCGAATAGTGTTCAGCACACGCTGAATATTATCTTTAATTGCTTGATTATGTTGCATACGGCTAGTATACCGGCAAACAGATTAAAAAGCAATAATGCCGCGTACCGGCGTTTACGCTGCACGCGGCGGCAGATTACTCCGCGATGTGCTCCGTATGCGCAGTCAGAAGACTTTCTTTGTACTCTTCCCCGTTCATAGAGAAAATATCAGGGATGCGGTCGGTATCTATCATCGTTACCTGACCTTCAAAATCAACATTATCGCAGATACGCAGACGGGCGGCAGAAACGTTTCCATGCACGGTGCTCCCGGAACGCATCTCAAGATAGCGCTCCGCATGAACATCGCCTGTTACTGATCCGGCAATGATAATATCCTGCGCGCTCATCGTATCAACGGTGCACACGCCCGTCTTATCAATCTGCAGAGAACCGCCTGAACGTATAGTGCCGTTAAACTTTCCCATAATCACGAGACTTGTTTTAAATTCCATAATACCGTCAAATTCCGTTTCCGGCCCGCAAACGGTGATTTTATCTGCCATGCACCCTCCGTATAATCTGCGCAATACTGCCTGCGATAAGCGACACAGCGGCGGCAGCCGCAAATACGACGCCCACAATATCGCCGTACCGCGTGTATAGTGTTTTTTCTTCTATAAAACGTATCGGAATACTTCCGGTTACATATGTTTCTTTAAAGGGATCCGCCATTGCGGTTACGGCGCCGTTCGGGTCGATAATGCACGTTTGTCCTGACGCCGTCGCACGAACTGAAGGAACGCGGTTTTCAACAGAGCGGAACACCGCCATAGACAGATGCTGATACTGGCAGGCAAGGCTTTTAGACCATGCATCATTGGATAAATTAACGATTGCGTTTGCGCCTGCGTTTACAAAGCGGCGTGCAATATAGCCGAATGTATCTTCAAAGCAAATGGGCGTAGAAAACCGCGCGCTGCCAAGCGAAAATACAACCGGTTCCGTTCCCGGCTCCCACATGTGCGTGTCTCCGTTGAGCAAAAGCTCATAAATACCGGGAAACTGCTTTTCAAACGGAAAATATTCGGTAAACGGCACTAAGTGCATTTTTTTATATATGTCGGGCCGCGGCGGAATCACGTTCTCTTTCGGCTTGAATACAAGCACCGAGTTGTAGTCAACCGCGCCGTATTCGCCGTTCCGCAGATACCCTTCTTCCGCGTGATCATTGCCGATAACAAACGGAACATCCTGCGCGTCCAGATACGCAAGCAGTTTTTCTACAAGCTCAAAGCGATCCCTGTCTGTGCGCAGGCGATAATGCCACGTTATGCGCGGAATAAACGCCGTTTCAGGCCATACGACAAGCTGCGTTTCTGGCGCGTGCGCAAGCGCTTCATCCGACAGGTGCATAAGCGTCTGCAAATCGCGGCGGTATGCGCTTATGCCGCCCTTCCACGGATCGCTGTTCTGCTGAATAAGCGCCACATGCAGCTGCTCGTACGAAGAATAGTCGCGCTGCGCAGCTGCGCCGTACACGCACGCGCAGGCGAACACAGCGCCCCACACGCACAGCGGTGCAAGCTGCTTTTTCGCGGCTGCGGCAATGCAGGCGCACGCGCTTTTTGCAGTATGCGCCGCGTGTGCCTCAAATGCGGCCGCGATGCAGCCGCTTATCCACGCAGACACGAATACGATGAGCGCGCTTAAAAGCCACACGCCGCCTATATCGGCACATTGGCGCAGCAGCGGCACGTTCCAATGTGAATACGCAGTAACGCCGTAATGGAATCCGGCAAACCCCTGCGTTTTCAGGTATTCATACCCGCACCATACAATCCACTGTACAAGCCAGCCCGTTTTCTTAAAAAAAACAGCGGCCGCCTTTAAAAGCGGGAACACGAGCATCAGCTGCAGGCCGTACAGAAACGAAATAACCAGTATCCCCATCGGATGAAACGTCGCGAGCCAATACGTAAACAGGCAGTACGCGCCGATTCCATAGAGCAGGCCGTACAGCCACACTGTTTTCCATGGTACAATGCGGACGAGTAAAAAAACGGGAATGTAGGCAATATATGCGCATACTGGCACGCCGGTAACAACAAAGAGATTAGGCTGTGAAAGCGTAAATAATAGAATAGAAAGCGCAAGCACCGCTGCAGTCAGCAGCAGAAACTGAAAAAAAGACAGACTGCGGGTATTTTCCAAATGCCGCATATCAGTCAGCTGCCGCTATTTTCACTGTCAACGGGAAGCACCCACAATGCTTTTTTCAATTCCTGTCCCGCACGGAACGCGGCGACATAGTGCGGAGCAATAGAAAGCTGTTCGCCGGTTTTGGGATTGCGCGCTTTCTGTCTGCCCTTTCTGAGACGGGGCTCAAAAGTTCCAAAGCCGCGCAGCTCAATAGTAGAACCGGCGGTAAGACATTTTTTCATTTGTTCAAACAGCGCTTCAAAAATATCCTGAACTGCTTTTTTTTCATACTGCGTAGTCTGATAAACGGCTTCAACCAGATCATATTTAGTCACTTTATTAGAAGACATATACCTCTCACACACAGATAGAGTAAAAACAACGGCTCACAGCAGACGCAGTACAGGCGCGCTGTGAGCCGGTTCACGCAGTTATCCGGCGAACGCTGTTCCAAACGTAACGTTATACAGCTTAGTCATGCGAGATTTTTTGCGTGCAACCGCATTCTTTTTTAAGATTCCCTTGCGCGCATCCGTATCAAGCTCCTTTATCAAGGCTTTCAGCGTTTCTGATGCGCGTGCCGAATCCTTTGCATGAACAGCTTCAACAAATTTCCGAGCGCAAGTACGCGCGCGGCTTTTTGCCGATTTATTGCGTAAACGGCGGACTTCACTCTGCTTGTGTCTTTTTTCCGCAGAAGATTGTTTTACTGCCAAAGGATATCCTCCATACAAAAACTATGTGATATCGTACCAAACACGCTTTAATTAGTCAAGGGGCGCTCTTGACAGGCCCAGGACATCGGCGTTTACTCTGCACGCACGGCTTTTTCTTTCTTATTCTAGCTGCAGACCTGCGGTCTGCTTACACAGTTTTGGAGCATAGCCCCAAAACTTGACAGCTTACGAAGCAGGCGTAAGTCTGTATCGCAGTTTCGTCCGCACAAACTGTCTGCCGCATTTGAGCGCACAATTCCAAGCCTCAATGGCAAAATAAATATTTGCCGTTTATCCGGTAAGAAATTTGCCGTCGGCCAGCGAGACACTTGCCGATGGCAAACTTTTACTTTGCCGACGGCAAACAGAAAATTTGCCGTCGGCAAGTGCGCCGCTGGCCATCGGCAAAATTC
>DXHG01000146.1 GCA_019113455.1 Candidatus Treponema faecavium
GTTACACACACGCCGCCGCCGGTTGTAGCCTTGCTGCCGCTGATTACGCCGCCTTCCATCGTGAACACGCCGCCGTTTTCTACGAGCACCGCGCCGCCGCTGTGAGAAGTGCTTTTCGTTATCATGCCACAGTCCTTCATTATCAGCGCGCCGCCGTTTACATAGACCGCACCGCCCCCGCTGCCGCCGGCTGTCTCCGTCGTCGGCACCATTGCAAAGTGGCCCTCGATCTTTTCTCTGCGGGCGGTTATGCCTGTCAGCGTGATTCCCGCGTCCAGCGTGAGGCTGCCGCCCGGTTCTACCACAAACACTCTGCCGTTCTCGTTTACGAGCGTGCCGCCGCAGTCCGCGCCCTGCACGGTAACAGTCTGCGTGATTACGGCTTCTTCCGTAACGGCTATGTCTCCGTCTACGATAATCGTTCCGTCTCTGCCGTCCAGCACGGCGAGCGCCTGCGAAAGCGAGTGCACCGGTTCCGCTGCACCTGATTCCCCGTATCCGGTTTCGCTCACATACACGACGGGGCCCACAGACGTCATAAACTCTTCTATAATATCCCGCGTCAGGATAAACGAGCCGGAATCTGTCAGATACGGCGTGTTTTCTGTCCGTATCCAGCGGTCAGTCGTCATGCCGTTCCATACGGCTGCCGGTACGGCTGTCATGTATACTATCGTTCCCGTGCTGTCGGCAAAATACAGATAAAGCCGGTACGAGCCCGCGTTGATTTCCGGTTCGCACAGCGTCCAGCTTCCCGCGTCTCCCTGCAGCGGCTTGATGCCGTCAGTGCGTTTGTATTCGGTATCGCCTGCCGGCACGAGCTTATAATACGCCGCGGCAATGCCGGTGTCCGCCGCTGTCTGTATCGCAAGATTGCAGCCCCCTTCCCCTCTGGACAGCAGGGCAGATCCCGGCGTTACAGCAATCAGCACCGTATTGTCCGCGCCGCGCGTTATCGCCTGCGCCGCTTCTCCGTAAAATACGTCCCTTCTCTCACTGTCCGTCGCAGTTACACTGAATTCCCACGTGTCCTCGCGCGAGAGCCCTATGGTAAGATCAGGATATTCCGCGAAAACTTCGTGCTCATACGTTGTTCCGGCATGGGCGTCTATGTTCCAGGTCAGCAAGGCATAGTCGGGCGCTGCCGGCAGCGCAGCGAACCCGCACACATCCTCCTCAAGCAAAATGCGCACCGGTATCTTGTCGTCCGTGCCGTCCGATAAAAGAGCGGCTATAAAATCGAGCGCGCAGGAACCGAACATAACCGGCAGCGCCGCTGCCGCGAGCAGCGCTGCAAGAAGCCGCAGCGCCCGCATAGTGTGTTTCTGTGCCATAAAAGCCTCCTTGCTTGCGGCAGTTGGTGTATGCTTCTATACTATTGCCGCATACTTTCAGCCAGTATAGCACACAGTGTGGCAAAACGCTATGCGGGCAGTGTTTTGCCGGGCGCGGAACGGAGGCAGCCGTTGTCCTAATGGCGCGGTTATATGGTATACTTGCGTTATGAGGCTGATTCTTGCCCCGATGGCGGGGCTCTCGCATGAAGGGCTGCGGCGCGCCGTCGCGCGTTTCGGCGGCTGCGACGAGTATTACACGGAAATGATTCAGGCGGGAACGCTTTTGTGCGGCGGGCCGTTTGAACGTTACTATATGCGCGCCGGCCCTGAGCCTGACCGGCTGGTGTGGCAGATTACGGGTTCCAAGACGGAACATATGGCGCGCGCCGCCGCAATGCTGTGCGGCATAGGCGGCAAAGGAATCGACATTAATATGGGCTGCTGCGCGCCGGATATTTACCGGCACGGCGCGGGCATCGCGTGGATGCTCAAAGACCCGCGCGAAACGGCGGTGCTCATCGCGGCGGTCAGGAACGCGGTCAGCGCTTCGGGCGGCGGCAGGCTCAGTGTGAAAATAAGGCTGGGGCGCGAAGGTTTTCGCGACGAGGAGTTTTTTTCGTTCTGCGACATGCTTGCGTCTGAGGGCGTACAGGTGATAACGCTGCACCCGCGCACGCTCAAAGAAAAGTACCGCCTGCCGCCGCGCTGGGAATACGTGCAGCGGCTGGCGGAATTCTTACGCGGCAGGGGCTGCCGCACCGAAGTAGTGCTCAACGGTGCGGTGTGCAGCGTATCATCACTGCGCGCGGCGCTCTCGGCGGCGCCTGACGCGGCCGGCGTGATGATCGGACGCGAAGCGGTGAAGAGGCCGTGGGTGTTCAATGAACTTGCGTGCTCCAGCATGTTTGAAAGCGAAACGAAAAAGGCGCCGCCTGCGTCGATCGACGTATATGAGACGGCGCTTGCGTTTCTTTCGGATTTAGAAGAATGTCAGCCACGTGAGTTTTTTAAGACGCGCAGCCAGCGGTTTTTTACGTATTACTGCGATAATGTGCTGTTTGCGCAGCACCTGCGCACGGAGCTTTTAAACAGTGCAAGCCTTGAGCAGGTGCGCGAACGTCTTGCGTGTTATTTTGAGCAGGTGCCAGAAGACAGATTTATTCCGTTTTCATAAAGGTAGGCGGCAAGAATATCGGCCGCGCTGCTGATGAGCGCGCAGCAGGGGCGTTCCTGGTAGTAGCGCGCGGTGCGTTCGGACGGCACAGGGGTTTCCGATCCGGTTACGCCGAGCAGTTCGCGGCAGATGATGGAGCCGTGCCGCTCGCGGAACCGGCGCGCGAGTTCCTGCACGCGCGCGTACTGCGCCGCTTTGCCTTCTGTGTCTTGCGGTTCACTGTAGCCCTGGAGCAGACCGCTTATCATGAACATGCCCGTAACGGCGCCGCAGACTTCGCGCAGCCTGCCCATGCCGCCGCCGAACGACGAACACAGGCGGAGCATCTGCTCTCTCGTGAGACCGGTGTGCTTGTAAAACGCGCCGGTAAGCGACTGCGCGCAGTTGTATCCTTGAACAAAGAGCGCCGCGGCGCATTCACCGTACGATGTGCGCTCAGGCGTCTCTGTGTGTTTCTCTTGCATAGCGGTGTCTGCTACAGGTTTTCGACGGCGGCAGCCGCTTCGCTCATGAACGCCGAACTGTCGTACTGTTCGATAGTGCCGCTGTCGCAGGCGGCTGCAAGCGCCGGATCTATCGGGATGCGCGCGAGCACGGGCAGTCCGTATTCCGATGCAATGCGGCCGATAGCGCTCTCCCCGAATATATGCAGCTCTTCGCCGCAGTGCGGGCAGCGCACATAGCTCATATTTTCTATAAGGCCGATAACGGGAATATGCATCATTGCCGCCATTTTCACGGCTTTTTCCACGATAAGGCTCACGAGTTCCTGCGGAGAGGCGACAACGATAATGCCGTCTACCGAGACGGACTGAAATACCGTAAGCGGCACATCTCCCGTTCCGGGCGGCATGTCGACAAACATATAATCAACGTTGTCCCAGATAACATCCGACCAGAACTGCTTGACGGCTCCGGCGATAATCGGGCCGCGCCAGATAACCGGATCGGTTGCATCCGGCAGCAGGAAATTCATAGACATAAGCTGTATACCGCTGTCCGTGCATACGGGAAAAAGCGTCTGTTCCGTTCCTGTTGCGCGTTCATCAGATGTGCCGAATATCTTGGGAATGGAAGGACCGGTAATGTCTGCGTCAAGCACTGCGGTGCGCATGCCTTTTTTTTGCAGTGCGGAAGCAAGCAGTGCAGTAACAAGCGTCTTTCCGACGCCGCCTTTACCGCTTACGACGCCGATGACTTTTTTTACCGTGCTTTTTTCATGCAGCTTTTCGTGCAGGTCGCGTTCGCCGCATTCCTGACTGCAGCTGCCGCAGTCGTGATTACATTCTTCGCTCATAAGTAGTATCCTTGTATAAAAATTGCCGCGCGGTGTATGTTACGCGTTCAGCTGCGGACGCACAATGCGCGCCCACGCGGGATCCGCCTTTGCGATATGGTTTACGACCCACTTTGCCAGATAGTCGTATAGTTCCAGTCCGTCCTGCGGATCGCTGTCGGAGAGTTTTTCTGTCTCTTTGCGTATCTGATCGACAAAATTATCGTGCTGCATTTTATGAATGGCTAATCCCGCGTAGCCGTATTTTTTCATGTAGTTTTCTTCAAACGTAAAATGGTACACGGTGTAGTCTATCAGTTCTTTAATGATTGTCCGCATCTGCAGCTTATACTCCTGCGGCGTGCCTGCAGCGGCGGTATAGAGTTTGTTTGCTATCTGAATAAGCTTTTTGTGCTGCTCGTCTATTTCAGGCACCTGCAGCAGCAGTTTGTCATCCCAGTCTACTCTTTGAATCATTTTGTGCTCCTTATTATGTTTTGTTGATATATATGCGTCAGCCGTATGCTGCGCGCGCTGAAATACTGCCGGCGCGCGCAGCCGCTGCCGTTACGATGCGTGCTGGCTTGCGGCCGCCGTCTGCGCCGGAAGCTTGCGCGCGGAAAAGCCGGTGTTTTTCTGCGGCGTGTTCAATGCAGGACGTATAACGCGTGCCCATGAGAAGTCCGATTTTTCAATGTGATTGACAACCCATTTTTCAAGATACACGTACAGCTGCAGACCGTCCTGCCGGTCGCTGTCGGACAGTTTCTGTATTTCCCGCTTGACCTGCTCCACAAAATTTTCGTGCTGCAGCTTATGGATGGCAAGACCCGCGTAATTGTACTTTTCCATAAAACGCTCTTCGCTGTCAAAATGATACACGGTGTAGTCTACCAGTTCTTTGATGATGTCTGGCATCTCTTTTTTGTACTGTTCCTGTGTACCCGAAGCCGCGGTATAGAGCTTGTTCGTTATCTGGATAAGTTTTTTGTGCTGCTCGTCAATCTCGGGCACGTGCAGCAGCAGTTTGTCATCCCAGTCTATTCTTTGAATCATAGTATACTCCTGTATATAGAATGTTGCAGTTCTTGAGGAGAATAACAATGTGCTGATTGTATGGTGCTGTATGTGTACACTGCAGCCAAAGACGGTAAAAAGAAAGCTTGAAGAGCAGTGTTTTTTATCGTTCTCATTCTTGCTATAACATTGTTATTCCCAGAAGAACAACACGAATTATAATATGAATTCTGTATATCATATGTCAATCACCCTGCTGTTTGTGTGTTTAATATAAGTGCTGTGGTTGTGTGCGGCGCGGCGGACGGCGGCAGCGCAGGTCCCGCGGGCGGACAGGTGCGCCTGTCCGCCTGTTCTTTTGTACACGGGCAGGCACACTTGGCGGGGTATCAGCCCGCCGCTGGCGTTTCGGCTATGGGCGTGAGCCGTATCGCGCGTGCCGGCAGCAGCGTGTAGTCGAGCGGCGTGAGTTCTACCGGTTCAAGCGTAAGCACATCTGTTTCACCTTCGTTCTGCGCGTCGTGGTATGAGATGAGATAAAATCCATTAAAAAACGCGCTGTCTGTATCCGATCTGAACTGCACGATATCGCGGTTTTTGACGCTCGTAAACGCGGTCTGTCCGTGATCGGCATAGCCGCCGTTCTGCGCTGTGTATGAGCCGCTGCTGAATGTTACGGCGGTTCCATCGCCCGCCTGCCAGACGCATCCGCTTTGGCAGATACGGTCTTCAGCGGTTTCGCTCTGATGCAGCACCGCTACGGCAGTGCCTTGCCCGAGCTTTTTGTATTGCCCGTCCCACAGCGTGCCTTCGCTGATAATCATGCGCACATCGTCCTGCAGGGTGAGTTTTATTTCGTCCACGCCGGTAAGCGATATGTCAAACCTGCGCGTGAGATTGCTGATAGAGGAATTGATTGCCGTGAGATAG
This sequence comes from Candidatus Treponema faecavium, assembly GCA_019113455.1. GTDB lineage: Bacteria > Spirochaetota > Spirochaetia > Treponematales > Treponemataceae > Treponema_G > Treponema_G faecavium. The sequence goes on from DXHG01000146.1 coordinate 5,735, forward strand.
ATGCCGTTGCGGTGCACGCTGCTTTCCACCCATGTATACGATTCCCCTGTGTCGTTAAGCAGGAACGTGATTTCGTGCGCGTTCGCGTTAAAATGCAGATAGCGTATGCCCTCATCGGTGTTTGACGTCTTATACCACATGCCGTGCAGGAATTCGGTAAACGTATCGGCGTTTCCGTCTAGGATGCGGTTTATTTCTTCCGACTCAAGCTTTGTACCGGTAACGCGCGTCTCGCTCTGCCTGACATATCTGCCGACTGCGGCGTTCCACGTGTACATCGTCTGCAGCTGATCGGAAGACTCCGCATCGCCGTCTGAGCTGTATACCCAGACGGGAAAACTCGCTCCCTGCGAGAGGTTTTGGTCGTACGAATCGTAGCGGTCAAGCTGCTGAATAAAGATAGTGCCGTCAGACGCAAAATCGCCGATAGTGCTCAGTGCAAACTGTCCGCCGCGCGTAACGCCGCGAAAAATTTTCATAATCGTGCCGCCGCCTGAAGCGGTGCCCGAGTAGATAAGCGCGGTGCGGTGGTCGCCGGTAACGTCCATTGCGGTGTACGAAAACGCCGACACCTGCACAATGCCGGTGTCTATTTCCGCTGAACGCCGGTATGTCTGCGTGTCAGGATCATATATGCCCACGAGCAATATAATAGAAGAATTTCCCGATTGTTTTACGGCGTTGACCTGATCGTCGTGGCCGTCGTTGTTGAAATCGGTGCTGAGCGTGCCGATAAGCATTTCGTTTGCGCGCAGCGGAATGAGCGACGTCATAAACGTTTCGTCATCCTCATATGCGTCAGTCTGCGCCGCCTCTGCGTCCCGGTTGGCGTTTTCGGGAATAACGGTGCGCGGCATGATAATCTGCGGCTCGCCTGAATCGGCGTGTTTTTCCTGCGTTATGAATAAGACAAACAGACAGACTGCGACAATCGAAAAGATAATCGGAATGAGTTTTTTCATGTGGCTATTGTACCGTTTTTGGTTTGTGAGAGCTAGGGCTTGCAAGCTGTCAAGTTTGCAGGCCCTGGCTTTCAGGGCAGCGGCACACAGGCGTCGGCAAATTTCCTGTTTTTCGCGGGGAACACGCGCCGCACAGCAGCGCTGCTGTGCTCTGGCGCGCTGCGGCTGCCGCGGCTGCCGTTATCGCGCGTACTCGTACGCCGCGTAGAGTCTGATAACCGCGTATCTGCTCCTGATTTTCCATGTGCATTTGGCGGCGATATTCCATGCGCTTACCGCGCCGTCCTGCGCGGTGATGTCCGCGCCGACGCGTGTTTCGGGGATAAATGCGGGCAGTGCTGCGGCACTGATCGGGCGGACCGTGAACGATATGCCGTATGTCTGTTTGTGCGTTCGCGTTCCGATGCACAAGATGTCGGTATTAAAAGAAACGCTGTACCGCAGCACCCGCGAGGCGGCGTCTGCTGTAATGTTAAGCGGAAACGATGTCTCTGCCGTGTCCGTGTATGCAAACGGCCAGTCGGACCATCCTGCCGTACAGCGGATATGAAAGTCCCGCATCCTGAAATCAGCGCCGATACGGCACTTGCCTGTTTTGCCATAGATTTCTGCAAATACTGCGGCTCCGACTGTGAGCACGGCGTCGTTGCGCATGAGCGGAAGCCTGACAAGCGGCGTGCATGAAACGCGCATACTGCGTTTTACCGTGCCGCCGTCCGGCGCGGCAAAGGGACGCGGCACCCATGAGGCGGCGGCGCGTATATGCGCGAGGCTGCCCTGCCAGCGTGTTTCCGCGCGCAGCCACGGAAGAAGCCCGCCGTATACGGAAGGCGCGGCTCCCGCTCCGGCGTACAGGACAAAGCCGTATGCGGACAGCGTCGTTTCAATTGCCGCGCTGCAAAACCGCGTGCGCTCCAGATATGCCGGAAGCGGTTCCTGCGCCTGCGTAAACCAGCCGTCAAAACCGGTGTGTTCAATCGTGTATGATATGCAGGCGGCGGATACGCTGCCTGCAAGCGCTGCATGCTCGTACGAAATGCCTGCCGCTGCGGCGAATACGGCTGTTTCGTCTGCATATACTGATGCAAACGGGGTGAGCTCCGCGGCGCGTACGTAGAGCTGCGGAGCGGCGTGTACGGCGATGCCCGCGGGACGGAGTGCCGTTGTTTTTCGCGATGTGTCGGGCAGCGTCTGCGTTACGCCGCTGGCTGAAAGGGGATAGAGCGCCGACGGTATCTCCGGCGAATAGAGGCGCCTGAACGTGCCTGACGGGGCGGCAGAGCCTGCCATGACGGTGCACCATGGCGCAGGCTCGAACAGGGCGCAGAAGCTGCCTGTTTCCGTGCCCTGTTCATGCAGCGGTACCGAAACCGTGCCGTACAGTTTGCCGCGCGGCAGATGAACGGCAGCGCTCGCGTCAAGCGATATGTTTGAGCCGCTGTCAGCTTCAATTCCCGCAGAAAGGTTTAAGCGCGGGGTGTCCGCCGCACGGGCAGGCAGCGCGCACAGGATACAGACGATAATGCTGAAAAAAGCATACATGTATACTATATATGCTTTTATCTGTCTTTTTGTGCCGGTTTTGGCAAAAAAAAACAGCTCCGTGTGCGCGGAGCTGTTTTGTTAAGCGCGCAGAGCGCTTCTGCGGTGTGCTGCCTGCTTATCAGCGGGCAGCTTTTGATTCGGTAATATAGCTGCTGGTGCCTGAGAACGTATCGATCATCGCAATGCGCGTTCTCCAGTATTCTGCTTCGTTCTTTGTCGTATACGGCCCCACGCGCACGCGGTAGAATGTTTTTCCGCTTTCGTCCGTGTGCGTAAATATCTCGCTTGGTATTTTGTTGTCTTCAAGCGCCTTGCGTGCCGCCTCGGCATTATGCTTGCTTGTAAGCGACGCCACCTGTACCCAGAACTGCGCCGCAGGAGCTGGAGGCGCGGCTGACGCGGGCACCGGCTGCGCTATTTCGGGTTTGCGCGGTTCGGCAGCCGGCTGCGGCGCAGGAGCAGGCTGTGCGGGCGCGGGTTCGGGCTGCGCCCGCTGCGTGATGGCGACGACGGTGCTGTCAGGCTGCGCGGAACGCCGCGCCGTTTCGTTCTGCGGCTGCACCGCAGGCTGCGGGCTTTGCGCAGCGGCTGATTTAAGCGCGTTTAAGTCGATATTCGTCTGTCCCGTGCCGACGACTGTCGTCGTGTCCGTGATAACGGTTACGTCTTTTGCGGGGACAGGCGTTTGCGCGCCGCTGGTCGGCTCTGCGCTCTGCGCGGCGGCGGAATTGATTTGATATGTCTCCGGTGTGCTTGCTGCAGCGGGAATCTGCACCGCGGTTACTTCCGGTTCTGTCTGCATTGCTGGCGAATACAGTATAAGCGCGGCGCCGATGACTACCAGCAAAAAAATGCCCGCCGCAGCAATAATCCACAATGTCTGTTTTTGTTCCATAGAAACCCTCTAGCTCAGGCAGAAAGTCAGAAAACGGTCTATCTTTCGTTCAAGACTCCGAATACTGCCGATATTGACTACTTTGTAAATATCGGCATTTGTTTTTTGATATTGAGCCAAGATATTCTTTTGCCGGCGGAATCTGTCGAAAATTTGCGGATACGGCATACGGTCGCGCCTGCGCGCACGCAGGAGCCTCACGGCGGCGGGCGCCGTAACAAAGAGAATATGCGAACAGCGGCACATGACCGCCGTTTTATACAGCACCGTCGCGTTGAGCGCGACCGGCTGCGCCGCGTGCTCATCGATAAAATCAGAGAGCATCGCGTGTATGACCGGATGCACAATCGCTTCGTGCGCGGCAAGGAGCTCCGCATGTGAAAACACCAGCTCGCCGAGCGCGCGCCTGTTTATGCGTCCGCTCCCGTCAAGAAGCGCAATGCGCCGCGCTGCCGCCTCTGCGGAAAACCGCGCAAGGATGCGGTCTTTTGCAAGCTCCACCGCCTGATGCGCGGCGGTGTCGGCGTCTATAACCGCCCAGCCGCGCGCGGCAAGAATCTGGGCGGCAGCGTTTTTGCCCGCCGCCATCGGACCGGCAATGCAGATAACGGGGCAGCCTTTTGCGCGCGGCGCAGCGTTTTCGTTCAATGAAAATCTCCCCAGCGCGCGCCGTATTCCACGGATACTTTAAGCGGCACCGACAGACTTGCGGCGCGCTCCATGCAGTCTTTTATATCCTGCGCTGCCTGCGCCGCCTGTTCTTCGGGGCACTCAACGATGAGTTCGTCATGCACCTGCAGCAAAAGCCGCGCCTGCGGGTACGCGCGCGCAAGCAGCGCCGAAACCGCGAGCATCGCTTTTTTTACAATATCGGCGGCGGAACCCTGTATCGGCGTGTTGACTGCGATGCGTTCCGCGCCTGCCTTTTCCATCTTGTTTTTGCTGTGTATATTGCGTATCATGCGTTTTCTGCCGTACAGCGTCTGGACGTATCCGGTCTCTTCCGCGCGGCGCACCGTTTCTTCTATAAAAGTGCGTATGCCTGCGTATGTAGCAAAATACTGCGATATAAACGCCGACGCCTGCGTACGGGGAATACCGAGTTCGTTTGAAAGCCTGAACGCGCTCATGCCGTACATGACGCCGAAATTGATGACTTTTGCGGTGCGCCGCATTTCGGGCAGCACCTGGTCTTCTGCCACGCCGAATATGAGCGCCGCGGTGGAACGGTGCACGTCGGCTCCGTTCCGAAACGCATCGCAGAGCGCCCTGTCCTGCGACAGATGCGCGAGAATTACGAGCTCTATCTGCGAATAGTCAGCCGATATGAGCGCCATGCCGTCTGAAGCGGTAAACGCCTGCCTGATCCGTCTGCCCGCTTCTTCGCGTATGGGAATATTCTGCAAATTGGGGTCGCGGCTTGAAAGCCTGCCCGTCGCGGTGCCCGTCTGCATAAACGTCGTGTGAATACGCCCGTTCTCGTCGGCAAGTGCCGGAAGCGTTTCCACATATGTAGAAAGCAGCTTGGCGTACATGCGGTACTCGAGTATCTTTGCCGGTACAGGATGCAGCGCCTTGAGGTTTTCAAGCACCGCGGTATCGGTGGAATAGCCGGTTTTTGTCTTTTTCTGCGCGGGCAGTTTAAGCTCGGTAAAAAGTATTTCCTGCAGCTGCTTGGGCGAGGCGATATTGAATGGGCGGCCGGCAAGGCGGTGTATCTCGGTTTCAAGCTCGGCGAGCTTTTTCTTAAGTTCCTGCCCGTACGCGTCAAGTTCTTTCTTTTCTATATGTATGCCGGCAAGTTCCATGTACGCAAGCACCGGCAGCACCGGCATTTCAAGCTCGGTAAAAAGCTCCGCCAAACCGTTCCGTTCCAGTTCCGGACTGAAAAGCTGCCAGAGCTGCCATGTCAGATCCGCGTCTTCGGCCGCATACGCTGCTGCCTGCTCAAGCGGCACATCGGCAAACGTCTTTCCTTTGGGCACAATGTCGCCGTAGGCAGTCGTCTCAAGGCCGAGCCTTGACTCGGAAAGCTGCTGAAGGCCAAACGACGCGCGGTCAGGCTCAAGCAGCCACGCGGCAATCATCGTGTCGGCAATGCGGCACACGGGGCGCGGAAAACCGTTAGACATAAGCACTTCATAGTCGAACTTGCCGTTGTGCATGACAACGGTGATGTTTGGATTCAGAAAAAGGCGCGAAAGTTCAGCGAAAACGTCCGCCTTTGGCAGGCACTTCGCGCTGCCTGAAAG
>DXHG01000147.1 GCA_019113455.1 Candidatus Treponema faecavium
CCACCGGCAAATTTTTTATTTGCAATCGGCAAATTTGTATTTTGCTATACAGCCTCAATTTTGCGGCTGTGTGCTTACGGCTTGCCGCTTGCGTGCAGGTTCCTCTCCCGCCTTTAGAAAAGCAAATTATAAAAAATAACAAAGAAAAACGCCGCATGCACATGCAGAAGCAAAAACCGCAGTGAACCTGCAAAGAAAACATCCCTCGCCTTGCTCCGCCGCAGGCTTTTTGCTATGATAAGTAAGTCATGATTGTGCGCCGCAATAGGCGCACAGCTGGAACACCGCTGACCGTATAGTCAGCGTCAGGCAAACGCCTGCCAAACCGGCGGCGCGCGCGGCGCCGTATCCGCGTGCAAAGGATGCGTATGGTTTTTTCTTCCGTAGTATTTCTGTTTTTGTTTTTACCGTTAGTGCTCATGCTCTATTTTAACCCGCTGTGGAAAGGGCGCACCTACCGCAACTCGCTGCTGCTCATCGCGAGCCTCGGCTTTTATGCGTGGGGAGAGCCCGTGTTCGTGTTTGTGATGCTTGCCTCCGTGCTCGTAAACTACCTGTGCGGGCTCGGCATCGCGCGGTATCCGGCCGGCACGCGGCGCACAGACGGAGGGGGGGGGTAAACCGCAAAACCATTCTTGCTCTTTCGATTGTCTGGAACGTCGGGCTCCTCTTTGTCTTTAAGTATCTGTCGTTTGCAGTTAAAAATCTTTCTCTTGTCTTACCTTCCATTCCGTTTCCTGCCGCAGACATCACGCTTCCCATCGGTATTTCGTTCTTTACGTTTCAGATCATGTCGTATGTGTTCGACGTATACTACGGCAAAGTACCGGTGCAGAAAAACGTGTGCGACCTCGCGCTGTATATCTCGCTTTTTCCGCAGCTTATCGCAGGTCCGATTGTGCGCTATGAAACAATTGCCGATGAAATCCGCAATCGCCGCGAAAACGCCCAAGACATTACTGCAGGCACGGTGCGCTTTGTAATCGGTCTTGGCAAGAAGTGTCTGCTTGCCAATTACATGGCCGTTATCGCCGATCTGGTGTTTGCAGGCGACCTCGCTGTACTTTCCGGTGCAGACGCATGGGTGGGCATTATCGCCTACGCGCTTCAGATATACTTTGATTTTTCCGGCTACTCTGACATGGCGATAGGGCTCGGGCGCATCTTCGGCTTTCATTTTGATGAAAACTTTAACTATCCTTACACGGCGCGCTCGGCGACCGATTTCTGGCGGCGGTGGCATATCTCGCTTTCCACGTGGTTCCGCGACTACATCTACATTCCCCTCGGCGGCAACCGCTGCTCAAAGCCGCGCTGGGTGTTCAACCTGTTTGTCGTGTGGGGGCTCACCGGCGTGTGGCACGGCGCCAACTGGACGTTCTGGCTGTGGGGGCTGTACTGGTTTGCGCTGCTGCTTGCAGAAAAGCTCACCGGTTTTGCAAAGAAGCTCGGCGTCTTCGGCCATGTGTATGCGCTGCTTGCAGTACTTATCGGCTGGGTGCTGTTCCGTTCGGCGACGGTATCTGACGCGCTCCTTTACCTGCGCGCCATGTTCGCACCTGCCGACTGGGGAAGCCTCGGCGCAAACTACTATCTCCAAAACGGCTGGCTCATGCTCTGCATTGCCGCCGTGTGCGCAGTTCCGGCTGCACCGCATATCCATGCGCGATTGGAGCGCAGCTCCGGCACGGCGGCGCAGGCGATTACCGCTGCTGCGGTGCTCGTCGTGTTTGCGCTTTCGGCGCTTTCATGCATCAAGTCTTCGTACAATCCCTTTATCTACTTTAATTTTTAGGAGCGGACAATGAGTATTCATACTGAACAGGCGGCAAAGAAAGACATACTGTGGTTTGCAGCGCGCCTGTGCCTCGCGGCGCTCGTGTTTTTTATGTGCACGTATATTGTGCGTATAGGTACGCGCGCTTATGTGAAGTTTTCGGGCAAGACAAACGCCTTCACACAATGGGTATTCCGCGACGACCCGCTTATGGCGCTAGACGGCACAGACGAAGGCAATGTGCATGTTATAGAACATACCGACTGGCAGGCGCTGTATCCGTTTACCGCCGAAAGCCATACCGCGGGCAGAAACATGGTACCGCAGTCTGCGGTACAGCGCGCCGAACAGTGCATCCGCTCGCTTGAAGACGCATTTACCGCATGGATAACGGAGAACCTGCTCTATCGATTTTTCTTTATCGAATGGGCAAACCGGTATGACGCGGCGCTCGGCTGGAATCTCGCAACCGGCGATGATAACGGTTCCGATAACCAGGCGGTGTTTCTGACAAACGGCTATCTCACCGTCTTTCAAAAGAAAGTCGACGCAAGCGTCTGTGCCGACTCGCTTTTATCGTTTAATGATTTTCTTAAAACGCAGCAGACGCCGCTTCTCTATATACAGGCGCCGTATAAGATATGCCGGTTTGACAAGGCGGGCGCCAAGGGGCGCGATTTTTCTAACGAGAACGCGGACGAGTTTGTGCGCCTTGTGCGTGCAGGCGGCGTGCCCGTGCTCGACATGCGCGAGGAGCTCCACCGCGCGGGGCGCAGTCACTACGCAAGCTTTTTTATCACCGACCATCACTGGAAGCCCGAAACCGGTCTCTGGGCGGCGGGCGTCATAGCACGCTGGCTCAACGCACACGTGCCGAACGCTGTTGACGAGCAGGCGCTTCTGCCCGAACGCTTTAACCGCACCGTATACCCGCACAGTTTTTTAGGCTCGCATGGAAGAAAGGTAACGCTGGCAAGAACCGAACCGGAAGATTTTACGCTGATAACGCCGAAAGCAGACACCGCCTTTGAATGTGAAATATATACTGCCGAAGGAAAGATTGTACAGGGAACCGGTTCGTTTAATCTGCTGCTTAACATGACACCGCTCGCGTCAAATGATTACTACAACGACAGCGTATACGCCACCTATATGTACGGCGACACAGTCGCTGAGATACGCAATCTGTACAGCACAGACAACACAAAGCTCCTGCTCATCGGCGACTCCTTTACCGATGTCGCAGAGCCGTTTCTTGCGCTTGGGGTTTCCGAGCTTGACTGCATAGACCTGCGCGTGTTTACCGGCAGTCTGCAGTCGTACATTACGCAGAACGGCCCCTATGACGCGGTGCTTGCGCTGTACAATCCAAACACATTTGGGCAGACAATCGACTGGGATTCGCACACGGATCTGTACGATTTCCGCTAACCGGCCGCGGCACGCGGTCACGTTTTGGCGCTGCGCACCACGGCGGCAGTAAGCGGCGCGAGCGTTACCGTGTGCGTGTCCGCAATCGTTACGCCGCGCACCTCGCGCACGGCCCGCGCGCCGGCGCGTTCGGCGTCGGCAAACACCTGCGCCCGCGTGAGCGCGTGTTCGGTATGAAACGAGAGCTCGGCAATATCCGCGTTGATAAAAATATGCCAGCGGTATCCGCCGTGTTCTATCATATACGCAAGGCACAGCGAGGCGCCGGCTCCGCCGTCCGCGCAGCCGATGAGGGACGCTTCTCGTTCAATGCGTGCGTTATCTCCGATACGGAACACGCCATGCGCCTTTCTCAGCGCGATAAGCCCCGCCGCATACGGCACCAGGCACTCGTATTCAGGATAGGGCTTCCAGCATATGCCGTTTACTGAGTCGTCGGCGCGGTAGCTGTTGCGCACAAACGCGCCGATGCAGTCGTTTTCTTCCCCGCACGCATTCGGTTTTGTGCGCGCAAGCTCTTCACCGCCGTGCAGAAACGCGATGCCCTGACTCACAAGCACGCAGAAAAAGCCGAGCTTTATGCGCTTTACGATTTCCGCGCGGTGTTCGGGATTATGGCTGTCAAGGCGGCAGTTCAGGCAAACCGCATCGTGCAGCGTAAGCCCGTCGTGCGCGGTGATATACTGCACGTTGTCTCCCGGCGCGTCCGCCATGTAATTCCTGCATGGGCTGCCGATCATGTTGCGGTACAGCTGTTCGCTGTGCACGGGCAGACCGGTGATAAAGCCGCGCGCGTGCTCGCGCATGCCGCCGGCGCGCAGCAGATCGCGCAGTTCATCGTTAAACACGCCGGCAATGTCGGTGCTTGTCATGCAGTGCTGGTCAAAGCACACCGTCTTGCCGCCGGAATACATTTTCCAGCCTTCACCGATAAAGAGCGTGTGCGGATTTATCCGGCGCGCGGCGTCATACGCGGCGCACACGCAGCCGGCGTCAATAAGCCCCATGAGATCGAATCGAAAGCCGTCAACGCGGTATTCCTGCACCCAGTGTCGCACGGAATCAACAATCAGCCGCCGCATCATCGCACGTTCCGACGCGGTGTCGTTGCCGCAGCCGGAATCGGACGTAAAGCCGCCGGCGTCTTTTCTGAAATAATACCCGGGAACAATGTCGTCAAGAAAGCGCGTCTGCGCCATGTGGTTGTACACCACGTCGAGCAGCACGCCGATACGCGCGCGGTGGCACTCGTCAATCAGGCGGCGCAGCTCCCTGACGCGGCAGTACGGGTCTACCGGATCAAGCGAAAACCAGCCCGACGGCGAAAAATAGTTGTGCGGATCATAGCCCCAGTTATAGTTATTGCCGTGCACCGCGCCGCCGCTTTCGTACGCCTGCCGCGTCTCGTCCGTGTTGTAAAACTTCACAACCGGCATGAGCTGCACGTGCGTAACGCCGAGCCGCTGCAAATACGGGATTTTCTCGATAAACGCCGCGAATGTGCCGCCTCTTTCCTGCGTTCCGGCTGACGGGTCTATCGTAAAGTCGCGCACGGATATTTCGTAGATTACCGCATCTTCGCGGCGGCGAAGGCGCACAAACGGCGCGCTAAAGCCGTTTTCAGGCAGGGACCGCGCGCCGCGCATGTCGATAACGGCGCCTCTGCCGGCGCTGCCGTCATTCACAGACGCCGCCATAGAAACCGCGTACGGGTCAAGCACCGCAGCAGTCTCGCCGCCGCTCAAAACGAGCGTGTAGTCGTAAAACATGCCTTCCGGGTCAGGTTCCGAAACGGCGCCGCTCCAGATGCCCGTAACCGCGTCAGCTGTAAGACTCACCGTTAAGACAGGAGTCTGCTCTGCGGCAGTGCGGTAGAGGTTAAGCGCAACAGAAAGCGCATCAGGCGCCCACAGCCTGAACACTGCGCTGTGTTTTTTTCTATTATATTGCGCACCGAACGGCTGTTCAGAGCACGCGGCGGCAGTTTCTGTAATCAGCGCCTTGAGCGAAGCGCCTGAGTGGTGCAAGAGCAGCGTGCCGTCAGACATGTGCGAGCGCCTGCGTCAGATCAGCAATAATATCGTCAATGTGTTCAAGACCCACAGACAGCCGTATCATGCCGGCATCTATACCGGCAGCGGCAAGCTGCTCGTCCGTAAGCTGGCGGTGCGTCGATGAAGCCGGATGCAGCACGCAGGTGCGTATATCGGCAACATGCACGACGTTTGACGCAAGCGTAAGCGAATCCATAAACCGCACCGCGGCCGCCCTGCCGCCTTTTACGGAAAAAGAAATAACGCCGCTGCAGCCGCGGGGCAGATACTTCTGCACCAGCGCGCTGTCGCGCGAACCGGCAAGCCCGGGATACGTAACATATTCGATTTTATCGGACGTCTCAAGAAACTGCGCAGCACAAAGCGCGTTTGCGCAGTAGCGTTCCATGCGCACAGCAAGCGTTTCAAGCCCCAGATTGAGCAGAAACGCCGAATGTGCCGACGGATAGCAGCCAAAGTCGCGCATCAGCTGCATACGCGCCTTGATGATAAACGCCTGCGCGCCGAATTCCTTTGCGTACACCACGCCGTGGTAGCTCTCGTCAGGCTCGGTAAACTCAGGGAACAGGTCTGACGCCGCCCAGTCAAACGTGCCGCCGTCAACGATAACGCCGCCGCACTGCACGGCGTGGCCGTCCATATACTTCGTTGTGGAATGAAGCACAATGTCGGCTCCCCACTCTATCGGACGGCACAGCATCGGCGTTGCAAACGTATTGTCCGCCACAAGCGGGATGCCGCGGCGGTGCGCAAACGCCGCGAAGCGTTCAATATCAAGCACGCGGAGCGCCGGGTTCGCAAGCGTTTCGCCGAACACAAACTTTGTATTCGGCTTAACAGCGCGCTCAAGCGCCGCGTCGTCTGCGTCGGGAGACACCCAGATACATTCAATGCCGAGTTTTTTCAGCGTTACAGCAAACAGGTTGACCGTACCGCCGTAAATCGTCGATACCGCAATAAAGCTGTCGCCAGCACGGCACAGGTTGAGCGCTGTGCACAGCGCCGCCGCCTGCCCGCTTGAAGTAAGCATGGCTCCCGCGCCGCCTTCAAGCGCGGCTATTTTCTTTTCTACCGCGTCGCACGTGGGGTTTGCAAAGCGCGAATACATAAATTCGGTCGGCATATCAAACAGCTCGGCGATATGTTCCGTGGAATCAAAACAATATGTTGTGCTTTGTACAATAGGCATGACGCGGGGCTCGCCGTTTTTCGGCTCATATCCCGCATGGAGGCAAAGGGTTTCTTGTTTCATATGGTACGGTAACACTTACGATTCCGGTCTGTCAAGTTCACGCTGGTATGGTACTGCGGCACGGACTGTTTTCTTTGCAGAGCGCTGCGGGGGACTGTACTGTCTTAAATTGGCGTGGCACGGCAGAGACTGTAAGCATGTTTGCCGACGATCAGCAGGCTGCCAGCTGTCGGGTGATTTGGCACGCCGCAAACGGCAATTTGTTATTTCGTTTGCAGCAAATTACGCACACCGCAGTTACGGCAGAAAAACCGCAATAAAAAACCGCAGCCTGTGCTGCGGTTTTTTATTGCGGCGGGCTTTTCGTCAGTCCGCAAGCGCCTTATACGCATCGAACTCCGCAAGCATTTCTTCGTTCTTATGCTTATCGCAGAGGCTCACGATAACGGCGACAATAAGGCACATCAGAAATCCCGGGAGAATCTCATAGATTTCAAAGATGCCGCCTGAAAGCGGCTTCCAGATAAGCACAGTAACTCCGCCGCAGACAAGTCCCGCGAGCGCGCCGTTCCGCGTGATGCCGCGCCAGAAGAGCGAGAGCAGCACGAGCGGTCCGAATGTCGCGCCGAACCCTGCCCACGCGTAGCTGACAAGCCCGAAAATGGAGCTCTCGGGGTCAAGCGCGATAAAGAACGCGACAAGCGCAACGGCAAATACCGTCCAGCGGCTTGTGCGGAGCGTTTCTTTTTCGTCCGCGCCGCGCTTAAGAAATCCCTGAAAAATATCGCGTGAAAACGCCGAGGCGGCAACAAGGAGCTGCGAGTCTGCGGAGCTCATCGCAGCGGCAAGAATTGCGCATAAAAAGAGACCGGCAATAAACGCGGGGTATATCTTCATAATTGACTGAATGAACACGGTATCGGCAGCGCCCGCATCGAGCACCATCGGCAGCAGAAATGCCTTGCCGAACGCGCCGACAATGAGCGCCGCGGCAAACGCGATGATAACCCACACCATCGCGATGCGGCGAGATATTTTTACTTCGCTGTTTGAGCGCAGGCTCATAAAACGCACTAAAATATGCGGCATACCGAAATAGCCCAAGCCCCACGCGAGCGCGGATACAATATCCATCGTACCGAAGCTGTCTTCGGGACCGGACACAAACGGATTCAGGAACTGCTCGCCAAAGCTGCTCATCGCGGCGGCGGCGTCAGCAGGTCCGCCGAGCGATACGATCATGACAATGCCGGTAAGCACGAGCGCAACAAACATCAGCGAGCCCTGGATAAAGTCCGTCGCACAGACGGCCAGATACCCGCCGAGCAGCGTATACGCGAGGATAATCGCGATGCCCAGCAGCAGCGCAATCAGATACGGCATATCGAACACAGACGTAAACAGTTTGGCGCACGCGACAAAACCCGACGCAGTATATATGGTAAAGAATATTAAAATGAATATTACCGACACGAGCGAGATAATCCGCGACGAATCCTTAAACCGATTCGTAAAAAACTCAGGAATCGTGATCGCGTCTCCGGTATGAATCGTGTATTTGCGCAGCGGTTTTGCCACAATAAGCCAGTTTAGATACGTGCCGACAATAAGACCGAGCGCCGTCCAGAACGCCTCTTTCATGCCGGTCAGATATGCAACGCCGGGAAGCCCCATCAAGAGCCAGCCTGACATATCAGATGCTTCGGCGCTCAGCGCTGTCATCCACGGGCCTATTTTTCTTCCACCCAAAAAGAAATCGCTGACGCTTTCATTCCGCTTCATGTAGCGCCAGCCGACATACACCATGCCGGCAAGATAGCAGACAAACGCAAGCACAATGCTTATGGAATGCGTATCCATACTCACAACTCCTCAACAACAAAAAAATCGCCTGTAATTTTACTCAAGCCGCGGCAGTGCAGTCAAGCATGCTGCACGCGCGGCCTGTTTCTCTGCAGGGTGGTTCTGCGTTTGCACGCGGGCCTGTTTCTTTGCGGACCTCCAGCACGCATGTATTAAAAGTAGCAGATGCGGTAGCGGCCGGACGCGGCAAAACCTGCGGCTGTGTACGCGCGCACTGCGGCACTGTTTTGCTCGTTTACGTACAGCACCGCGCGCTTACCAATTTCTTCCGCCCGCGCAGAAAGACTGCGCACCAGAGCCGCCGCGTAGCGCCTCCCCCGGTATTCAGGAATCGTGTACACGCCGCCAATCTGTATCCAGCCGCCGCTTTCCGCTGTTACCGCAGCTTTCGCGGCGAAATGCTCGCCGTCTTCCGCAAGTACGGCGCATACCGCGCCGGTATGCAGCGCGCGGCAGAGCTTAAAGCGCACCGCCGCGGGATTAAGCTGCCAGCCGCGCGGAAGCACTTCTTCCTGTTCAAACGCTGTTTCAAGCGGCAAAAGCAGCGCCTCGTCTTCAGGGCAGCAGCGCACAACATAGGGCGCTGCGAACTGCGACGCAGAAAATGCCTGAGAAGCGGCGGCGCTTTGCTGCATCAGAAAAAAGTCTTTTATCTCCGCAGGCTCAGCATTGGCCGCCAGCGCCGCTGCCTGCTCCAAAAGCCGCGACGCCGCCCGTTCGCCTGAAATGCAGTACAGCTTTTTTTCTGAAAAAAAACCGGCGCACAGGCGCGCAAGCTCCCGCCGCCGTTCAACGGACTCAGGCACATCGAGACAGTGCAGCACAAGCCCTGCCGGAGAAACACCGATAACCCCGCAGAGCTCACGCCCGCCGCCGCTCACCACCGCGGCAAACTCATACGCGACAGACGGCAGCTGACGCGCATTTTCGGCGGCGCGGCACAGCAGGCGCGGTTCGTTTTCGAGAACAAGCAGCCGCTGCGTCAGAAGCTGCGCGGCGCAGCTCACGCAGGAGGCTTCCCGCTGCGCGATAAATGCGGCGAGCGCGGCGCAGCTCACGTCAGAAAGCGGCGCAAACCGGTACGCGGCGGCGCTCATTCATCCGTCCGCACCGGCAGCGTCCCCTGCGCGCGGAACTCTCCGGCAAGCACGGAAAACGCCGCCTGGTACGATACCGGCGCATAGCTGTATGTGCAGATAACCGCGTCTGCCC
>DXHG01000148.1 GCA_019113455.1 Candidatus Treponema faecavium
AAATCGCGCTTCCGGCAAGACCGACCGCCCATAAGCGGATATACGACACGATATCGGAAAATACGTTTACCACCCCCAGCAGCACCGACACAATATTCTTGCAGCTTTCAAGTATGGACTGTCCCAAGCTGCCGTCGTAATTTGCAAAGACAAAACTGAGCACAAATCCGACAGCAATCAGGGTAATGGCCGCCGTCGAAATAGGAAAGCGCGTTCCGTCAACAACGAGGCTCAGCACAACATTGAACATGCCCCACACCATCAGCAGTGAGCCAAGCTCTCCAAGAAAACGCGCAGACTTGATATAGCGCGCAATGCCTTTTATATGCGCTATCGACAGCTGAATGAGCGCGAGCGCAAAGCAGAACACCTGCACGTTCTGCTTTACCCACGTTTCCATTTCAGGCGATTCTGCAGAAACCGCATTTGAAAGCGGACGCACCGACAGCGCTTTAAGCCAGCCGGGGAGCTGTTCAGGCGACAGACCAAACCACGTGCAGGTTACCAGCCCCCATGCGACGGTGCACAGCCCCAGAAGAAGCAGCAGGTTCATCACCGGTTCAGGCCGCTTCTTCTTTGACAAAGAAGCCACGATAGCCCCGACAGCCACAAACGTAAGCAGAAGTCCGTAACCGCCGTCGCCAAAGATCATGCCGAAAAAGACGCAGAAAAACAGCAGGAACCAGCCGGAAATATCGTATTCGCGATAGCCCGGCACTGTGCCGAGAAAGTCGGAAACGGGATAAATCAGGCTGACAAATTTGTTGTTCCTAAGCTTTGTCGGCACTTCGTCATCATCGGCAGGCTCGCAGGAAAGCAGCGCCCAGCCTTCGCGCTTTGCCGCATCGGAAAGCGCCGGCATGTCATCCGCCGGCACAAAGCCTGAAAGCCACGCAAGTTTTGTCTCGCCGTCTTCTTCATGCCCCATGCCCGCATAAATATTCTCAAACTCAACATCTTTCGCCGTTTGGCGGCAGCAGCGTTCAAATAATGACTTATACCGCACTCCCTGCGCCGTTTCGGCATCTATTGAGGCAATCTCCGCTTCAAGCGCTTCAATCCGCCGCTGCAGTTCAGCCGTCGGAACAGACGGAAGCGCGACAGCGTATGCTTCAGCAGGCAGCCCGTCAGGCCGCTTTCCCGCGTCAGACGCAGCCCCGATACACAAAAAACGCACCGACGTTTTGTCGCGATTTACGACGAGCGTCTGTATCGTTTCCGGTATGTCTGCGTACCGGTCAGCTGGAATCTCAAACAATGAAAGCGCAATGCCATGCTCACACAGATACGCAAAGTCTGCCGGATCGGCATCGCCCCACGCAGCAAATCGCTGCAGCTCACTGCGGTACGCGGCAATCTGTTCAGCACAGCTCTTTTTGCGTTCCGCAAGCGCCAAAAACCCGCGCGCCTTTTCCAGCGCGTCCTCGTACGAAAGATCCGTTTCCTGTACGGTGTTCTTTGCAGAAGAGTTCCTGAGTTCAGAAACAAGCATATACGCCGCTTCAAAATCATCATACACGCCCGCAGCGGCATGAAGTTCAGCACTGTTTCCTGCAAGGCGCTCAACATGCACCACTCCCAGCCGGCGCAGTTTTTTCAGCGCGCTGCGCCGCTCACTTTCAAGCAAAACGAGCGAGACTTTTTTCATCGGCACAATCATGACTCAGACGCCTCCTTCGTTTTTTCTGCAGCGGTTTCAAGATTCTTTTTTGAAATCTTTCCGCGCACCACTGCGGCAACCTGCTGATCGCCAAGATACACGGAAATCTTTTTGATATTTGCCTTTGTTTCAGGTATTTTTACCTTTTCAAACAGGTTTACCCGCTGTGTCGTTGTGCGAAGCTCTATCTGCAGCAGCCTGATCTGTTCCTCAAGAACAGACGCCTCCAGTTCAAGAGACAATGATTCTTCCATCTTTTCCGCAGCCAGATCAACCCAAAGCGGGACAGAGTACAGGTCATAATCACCGCGTGAAAAATCAGCGCCCTCGTACACCGGAATCACCACGCCGGCGATATTGCCGGTGCCGCGGCGGATATTAGACACGCTGACCATATCCGGCTTGAACACATCAGACTCGCCAAAGACCGCGATCCATTTTGCAAATTCTTCTTCAAGCGCTCGGCGCTGCTCACGCACTTCCTTTACCCGCGCGTCTATTCCGCGTATCTCGGTTTGGAGCTGCTGCTTTTTTAACGTGAGCGTCGGCAGATACCGCTGATACATTTTCAGCGCG
Source organism: Candidatus Treponema faecavium (assembly GCA_019113455.1). Lineage (GTDB taxonomy): Bacteria > Spirochaetota > Spirochaetia > Treponematales > Treponemataceae > Treponema_G > Treponema_G faecavium. The sequence continues at coordinate 2,237 of DXHG01000148.1, forward strand.
TCTTTCTGACTTTTCAGCTCGTTTTTAGTCAGCTTTACCGTTGCCATCTATCAGTCCTTTGCAGGCCAATACTGCTCAATCAGCTCCGATTTAATACCGGTTTCCTCGCTTTTAAAACAGCTGGCAAGAATCTGCCAGCCCTTGTCAAGAGCGCCTTCAAGCGGAATATTTACAGACAGATCCATCATTTCTTTTTCAAAAAGATCGCCGTACTTAAGCAGTTTTTCGTCCCATTCGGACATGATAAAACCCATCGATTTCTTTTCAAGCGTGTCCTTGTACGACGAATACAGCCGGATCATGCCGTCCATGAGCGCACGGTGATCGTTTCTCGTTTTGCCGTTGACATTCTGCTTCAGGCGCGAAAGCGAACCGAACGGCTCAATGCGCCCGCCTTTTAAATAGAACTGACCTTCCGTGATATAACCGGTATTATCAGGCACCGGATGCGTTACGTCGTCGCCGGGCATTGTCGTTACCGCAAGAATCGTTACGGAACCGGCGTCGTCAAAGTCGACCGCTTTTTCATACCGCGACGCAAGCTGACTGTACAAATCACCCGGATAGCCGCGGTTAGACGGCACCTGCTCCTGCGTAATCGCGATTTCTTTCATCGAATCGGCAAAGTTTGTCATGTCGGTAAGCAGCACGAGCACGTCCTTGCCCTGCAGCGCAAACTGCTCAGCAACCGCAAGACTCATATCGGGAATCATCATGCACTCAACCGTAGGATCCGCCGCCGTGTGCATAAACATCACCGTTTTGCTCAATGCGCCGCCTTCTTCAAGCGTACTCTTAAAATACAGATAGTCGTCGTATTTTAAGCCCATGCCGCCAAGAATAATCACGTCAACTTCCGCCTGCATCGCGATGCGTGCGAGCAGTTCGTTGTACGGCTCGCCTGAAATAGAAAAAATAGGCAGCTTCTGCGAAACAACAAGCGTGTTGAACATGTCAATCATCGGAATACCGGTGCGTATCATGCGCTTTGCCATAATGCGCTTTGACGGATTAACCGACGGGCCGCCGATTTCCACAAGATTGTCTTTTAAGGCCGGTCCATGATCACGCGGCTCGCCGGAACCGTTGAATATGCGGCCGAGCAGGTTCTCTGAAAAACTGACCTGCATCTCATGCCCTAAAAACCGTATCTTGTCTCCCGTTGAAACGCCGCGGCCCCCGGCAAATACCTGCAGCGATACAAGATCGCCGTTTATGCGATTTACCTCTGCAAGCGACGTGCCGAAAGACGTTTCAATTTCCGCAAGTTCGCCGTATTTTACCCCGTCAGCGCGAACGGTAATAACGTTTCCGCTGATCGATTCTATTTTACTGTATACTTTGTTCATGCTCATTCACCGTCCTTTAACATCGCGGCCGCCGCGCTGTCCAGTTTGCCTGATATTGCCGCATACAGTGCGTCAATATCGGCTTCTTTCTGCTTGAACGCATCGCTCATCCATACGCTGTAATTCCAGTCAAGAAACGCCTGGCGCATCTGATTAAAACAGGAACGCGCGTCGTCTTTCGTTTCGATTGCGAACGACGAGCCAAGCACCGTGAGCAGTTTCCTAAACAGATATGTCTGGCGCTCAACTTCAGGCGACGAATCGATTTCGTCAAATGAGTTCTGCTGAAAGTACACTGCATCAAGCAAATCGCCTTTCAGGTAAATGATAAAGTCATCAAGGCTCGTTCCTTCCTCACCGACAACTTTCATCATCTGGTTCACTTCAGTGCCGCGGAACAGATACTGGCGCGCAAACGCAACCCAGTCTTCGCGCATGACGCTCTTATACTTTGACCATGACTCAAGCGGATTGATTGCCGGATACTTTCGCGCATCAGACCGCTCGCGCGAAAGCCCGTGGAACGCGCCGACAACTTTCAGCGTCGCCTGCGTTACCGGCTCTTCAAAGTTTCCGCCTGCAGGCGAAACAGTGCCGCCGATTGTAACCGAGCCAATAGAACCGTCGTTTAAGCGTACAATACCGGCGCGCTCATAGAACGCCGCGATATACGACTCAAGATACGCGGGGAACGCCTCTTCTCCCGGAATCTCTTCCAAACGGCCGGACATCTCGCGGAGCGCCTGCGCCCAACGGCTTGTCGAGTCTGCAAGGAGCAGCACGTGCAGCCCCATCTGCCGGTAGTATTCGGCAAGCGTTACTGCGGTATATACCGACGCCTCGCGCGCCGCAACCGGCATTGATGATGTATTGCAGATAATAATCGTGCGTTCCATAAGGGAACGGCCCGTGCGCGGGTCTGTAAGCTCAGGGAATTCCTTGAGAATCTCTACAACCTCGCCCGCGCGCTCACCGCACGCGGCAACGATAACGATATCAACGTCAGCGTTGCGGCTTGTCGTGTGCTGCAGCACCGTCTTTCCCGCGCCGAACGGCCCCGGAATACAGTACGTACCGCCTTTCGCCACCGGAAAGAACGTATCGATAAGGCGTATCTTTGTTATCATCGTCTCTTCGGGCTTAAGCCGTTCTGCATAGCACGTAACGGCGCGCTTGACCGGCCAGTTGAACACCATCGAAACCGTGTGCTCGCGCCCCTTGCTGTCGGTCAGCACAGCGACGGTGTCCGTTACTTTATAGGAACCGGAGGGAACGACGGATTTTACCGTATACACATCATAAAAATTAAACGGCACCATAATGCGGTGCGCAAAAGAGCCTTCGGGCACGGTGCCCAGGCAGTCTCCGCTGCGCACCGTGTCTCCCGGCTTTGCCGCGGGCGTAAACGCCCATTCGCGGTCCCGCGGCAGCGCATCAAGATAAATACCGCGCTGCAAAAAATATCCCGCCGCTTCTGCCAGCTGCGGAAGCGGGTTTTGCAGACCGTCAAATACCTGTCCCAAAAGCCCCGGCCCCAATTCTATAGAAAGCAGATCGCCGGAAAACTCCACCTCGTCTCCGGTGCTGATTCCTTTTGTCATCTCAAAGACCTGCATCTGCGCCTGTCCGTTGCGGACGCGGATTACCTCGCTCTTAAGCCGTTTGCCGCCGGTCTTAACGTAGCCTACTTCGTTCAGCGCGACAGTGCCGTCAAACTGCACGCTGATCATATTGCCGTTAACGGCGGCTACTTTGCCTTTTGTATCCGTCATGTCGATTCTCCAAGTATGTGGTCATATATTCTGCGGTACGCAGTCTTTCCCGCTTCCGTATTAAATAATCTGATGCGTTCCGCCAGTTTGAGTTTCAGTCCATAGATATATACCGCGTCGGTGCTGAAACTGCTCCGCGGCGAAAGCGACTCAAGCAGCGCGGCTCTCGTGTCGTTGAGATACTGTTCAGCGGACAGCGGATCCATATTCATCGCGGTGCGCGCAGTCTGCATAATGTCCGAAGGCACGTATGAAGCAGGATAGTCTTTTTTGAGCTTTGCTGCGCGCAGCTGGGCAAGCGCGCAGCGCAGGCTGCGCTCTCCGTCATACCAGGCGTCTACCGCCGCAGACCCCGTCTTTACAGCGGCGCGCGGCGGCTCAAGCGACAGCGCGTCAAGCACTTTCATTTCACGCGCGCCGAATGACCGGCTGCACAGCTCCCGAAAATAATCGCTTGTGATAGGCAGCGCGGCAGTTCCCTGCACCTGAAAATACGGAAGCTGCGGCACAAGATAATACCACTCAGCCACGCTGCACGCCGCCTTCTTTTGCCGCTTCTTTCATAATAGCGGCCACCCGCGGATTAAGATATGCCGAGAAAAGCTCTGCAACCGCTTCCGCAGAAAAATCATAGTACGCAGAACCGTCTTTAAGCCCGATTCTGAAACCGTTCGTCAAAGACGCGTCGGATTTGACTTCCACGCCGCCTGCAATAACGTTTTTCAGCGCGGCGGTAAACTGCGACGCAAGCGCTGCGCAGTCTTTTTCGGACAGCAGCACCGTCACGGACTCCGCATCAGGATGCGCCGCCCATGCTTTGACTGTTTCGGGAATAAGCGTTTTAAGCAGCTCCGCTGAATACGAGGCGGCAGTTTCAGACGCTACCAAAGCGGAAAGCTCTGCAGTGATGCTGTCCCTGAATTCGAGAATAAGATTGCGCCCTGCCTGACGCACGGCGTCGATGCTCGCCTTTTCCATGCGTTCCGTTTCCGTCTTGGCAGCTTTGACAATACCTGCGGCTTTTTCTTCTGCTTCGGCGACGATGGCAGCGGCTTTCTTTTCCGCTTCCGCAATGACTGCGGCCGCGGAGCTCTGCGCAGAAGCCACACCGTCTTTTTTGATCTTATCGATCAGTTCCTGTAATTGGACGTCCATACAACCTCGCACATATATTATGGTATAAAATAAAACCTGAATATGAAAGTAAGCATATACTCCTCGCCGGAAAAAATCAATGATGTTTTTTTCTAAAAAGTTGTTTTATGTGATATAAAACGCATTATTATTTCATCAGCTGCGGTTTTTTCCGCTGCAGTTCCCTGCGAGGTGTTTCTGCGTTTGCACGCGGGCTTTTTTTCTTTCTTTTTCTCTGTAATTTGATGTTCCGGGGCGGAGGATCCCACGCGCAAGCAATAGCTTGCGCTCACAGTTTTGCTTTCGCAAAACTGTGAGCTGCACAGGCGCGGTTTGCTTTTGCTTACAAACAGGCGTAAGACTGCGCAGTAAGCGTGAGCACTGTGCCGGTACAGCCGCAAGTTTTGAGCACAGCTCACAACTTGACAGCTTGACACAGGAACAGGCAGGCGCCGCTACCACGCGAATGAGAACATTGTAATCGCGTCGTATGTTTCGCCGGGGCGCAGAATGCAGGAGGGAAAATCCGGCTTGTTCGGCGCATCGGGGAACTGCTGTGTTTCCACGCAGAAGCCGGCATATGCGCCGTATGTTTCCCCGTTTCTGCCTTCTGCACCGTCAAGGAAATTGCCTGTATAGAGCTGGAATCCCGGCTGATTTGTCGCGCATGTCATTGAACGGCCTGACACGGGGTCTGCAAAGACAGCGAATTTTTTAAGTTTTCCTTTATTGTCAAGCACAAAGCAGTGATCATAGCCGCGCGTCGCCTGCAGTTCAGGCGCGTTAATGCGTTCGCCAATCGTGTGCGTCTGGGCAAAATCAAACGGCGTGCCCTCGGCCGCAAGAATGTTCCCCGTCGGTATGGTGCCTTCTCCGATTTCAAGCACCGCGCCGCTCGTTATCTGCGCCGTATGCGAAAGGATTGTTCCTGCACCTGCAAGGTTAAAATAACTGTGGTTTGTCATATTCACCGGCGTTTCCTGGTCAGTTTCCGCCCGATAGCGCAGCGTGAGCTCGTTATGCGCGGACAACAGATACAGCACTTCAAATTTGACATTTCCCGGAAATCCCTGCTCGCCGTCAGGGCTCACGCGCGTAAACCTGACGCCGACAGACGTCGCTGTTTCTACCGCGTCCGCCTGCCACATCATTTTGCAGTATTTCGGAAGCCCGCTGTGCAGGCAGTTTGGACCTTCGTTCGCGGCAAGCCGGTACTCCGCACCGCCGACGTTAAAGCACGCGCCGCTTATGCGGTTTGCAAACCGCCCGACAACGGCGCCGAACCATGACGTGCAGCGCACAACGCCGTCAAGCGTAGAAGGTCCGAGCACCACATCCGCGTTTCCGTGTTTTTTTGACGGCACGATAACGCTCGTGAGTACTGCGCCGTAATCAGTAACCGAAAAAGATACGTTTCCGTTCGTAACCGTATACAGCGATACTTTCGTTCCGTCAGAAAGCACGCCGAATTTCCGTTTTTTTACCGCTTCCATAAGTTATACTCCCAGCATAGTTGTTTCAGATTCTGCGATTAAAAGTATACCGCGTTTTTCAGTATAAGAAAAGAGTTTTCCGGGCAGCCGGCAGGGCCAGCGGCAATACTTGAGCACAGCGGCAGGCTTTTGTCTATTTGCCGTCGGCTGACAAATTTCCCGTTTAAAAAATA
>DXHG01000001.1 GCA_019113455.1 Candidatus Treponema faecavium
TCGACGCGGCGCATGAAGGCCGCCTGCCCGAGGCTTTTACGGCACTGCTGAGCTGCCTGCCCGATGACGGCGCCCTGATACGGTTTGACGAGGTTTCAAAGAAGCTCGATTACCGGCAGTTCGGCTACGGCAAGTTTAAGCGCCTCATTATCGACGCGGAAAAGCGCGGCATCGTGAGCACCCTGCGCAAAGGCTTTACGTGGTATGTAAAGCGCGCCGAACAGGCTGCTCAGGCAAAGCCGTAAACGCCCGCGGCGCGCTGTACGCCTGTTATCGCACGCTGCCGTCAGCAATGCGGAGCGTCCGCACGGTCTTTCCTGCCGCGGTAAGCGGTTTTCCGCCGGCATACACGACATTGTCGCGCACCGTCATCTCAAGCGCAAAAAACACATCGGCGTCTATCTTTGCAGGCTTTGCCGCCGCAGGGTCGGCGCCTTCGGGCACAACCGGCGTTCCCGGCGGCGCCCACGGGCAGTCAAGCACTTCCACGGCTTCCGTGCCGTCAGGCAGTTCGCAGTCGGCGGCGAGGAGCATACCGCGGCTTTCAACGCCGCGCATTTTCCGCGGCTTAAGGTTGTCCGCTATGATGACCGTCTTTCCCAGCAGTTCTTCCGGCTGCATAAACGGCACGAGCCCCGAAACAATCACGCGCTCCGCGCCGCTTCCGTCGTCGAGCGTCTCTATGTACAATTTATCAGCGTCGGGATGGCGGCGCACGCCGGTAATTTTTGCCGTCTTAAGCGATATGTGCGCGTTAAAATACGCGGCAGGATCATTCTTCTGCGGCCCGCCTGCGGCGCGTTCGCGTTCCGTTTCCGGCGCCGATTGCTGCTGCATGAGCGCTTCAATATCTATCTCTCCGGCGGCACAGGGCGTTGTAATCGCCCAGTTCTCAAGCACAGCGGGATGCACCTCGCCGAATACGCCGACGCGCCTGCCGTCCTTGAGCAGCGCTGCCTGGCGGCCGGGAATAAAGCGCGGGTCGTCAGACTGCACCGCCGTGTACGGGCAGTCAAGAAAGTGCAGCAGCGCCGATACTTCGCTTGCCGCGTCGTTAAAATTGGCCGAACCTGATGCGGTTAAAAAGCCCAGGCTCTGGCGGGTGCGCGTGCCGGTTACTTCTTCATCGCACAGATAGGCAATCTTTCCCACTTCGTATATCTTGTGCGGATACGGCGCATTGCCCGACACAGACTCCGCGGCAAGCAGCGACGCGATAATCGAAGGCCGCACAAACTGGTAATTCTCGCTCATCGGGTTTGCAATCTCTATGACACCTGAACCGTCTATATTCATGCGTTCGATAAAGTCGCGCTTGGAGCCGAGGTAGTTGAATATCATTTCCTGATAGCCAAGCCCCGTCATGAGCGATTTTACGGCGCGGCTGTACTGCGTTACTGCAGAAAGGCGGCCGATCGTAAAATCGCGCGGCTTTTCAGGCGGAAACGCCGAAAGCCCCATGCCGATCATCACGTCTTCTATCACGTCCACTTCGTGCAGAAAATCGTTGCGGTACGGCGGAAGCGTTACTGTAAACCGCGGATCGCAGGCGTTTCCATCGGATACGGCTGTATTGCCCATGCGGCCGAGCGCCTCAAGTATCTCGGCTTCGGTAAGTGAGCTTCCAAGCAGGCGGTTTACCGCGCTCTGCGATGTGAAAGCCGGCGCTTGGAAATAATACGGCGCGGTAATGGTTTTGCCGAATCCTGTTTCATACGGATGCTCTATGCGGCACGGGAGAATCGTGTAGCCCGCGTCTGCAAAGTCGCAGGCAACGATATTCGTTGCAAGCATCAGCGACGGCATATCGCTTCCGGTCATTTCGACAAGCAGATCGCTGTCTCCCACCTGTACCGCGCCAAGCGTCGCGCTGTTGATAATCGGCGCCATCGACATGATTTCGCCTGTATCGTCGGTGAGCAGCGGGAATTTGGCAGCATCTGTAAGTATCCAGCCGTATTCCTGTCCTTTGGGATGACGCGAAAGTATTTCGCGGCATGTCATTGCTTGCGTGCACTGCAGCGGCACAAACGACACCGCGTCGGGGTCAACGGCGCGGTAATGCACCGGCCAGCGGATATGCGCCGAACGGTACACGCCCATCGAGATGGTGCGGCGCTTGCGCCCGAAATTCCAGCAGAGTTTTTCCTGCGTCTGAATAATATCGCGCAGCATCGCGTCGTCTATCGGCTTGCCCGAAATCACAAACGCGGTCATAAACGGGCGGATATCTTTAAGCTCGGCGTCAACGGTTACAATGCGCTCTCCGCAGTCTTTAAGCGCGCCCGGGCGGGAAAAAAACGCGGAATAATCGGCATGAGCGCCGCCGCCGTACAGCCTGAGCTGGCGCGCTATGCCGCCGGTAGACCACAGGTCAGGGCGGTTTGTGTCGTTGAGTTCTATTTTTATTGCGCGCGTCTCCGCCGGTTCATCCTGATTCGGGCGCTCGTCAAGTTCCGCCTTGCCGCACACAAGCCGCTGTTCAAGCGTATCGTAATCGCATGTTTCCCCAAGGAGAGAAAAAAACAGTTTTTCGTTTACTTCTATTTTAGGCATTAAAAACCCCTTCGGCTGAATTAACAATTCGCTATTATATCGAAAGAACCTGCTCATAACAAGCGCGGGTGTTTTTGCGTTAGCACGCGCGGCTTTTTTCTTTGCGGGGCGGTGCTGTGTGCTGCCGGCAGGAGATTTGCCGATGGCAAAAAAAATCCCGATGGCAAAATTTTATTTTGCCGGTGGCAAATTTTTATTTTGCCGTTTATCCGGTA
>DXHG01000149.1 GCA_019113455.1 Candidatus Treponema faecavium
CGGCGGTTTATTCGTCAAGAGAAACAAGCCGGTATACTTGAGTTCCCAGTCCGATTGCCTCTGCATGCTCAACGGTGTGAATACCGTTTCTGCTTTCGATGCGGCTGATAAGCGACTCGCCGTCAGGTGCGGCATATACCAAATCGAGGCACGCCTTATCAAGTGCGACCGGATCAAGCGATGCGAGAATACCGATGTCGTGCATATCCGGTTCGGCAGGATTGCTCGTGCAGTCGCAGTCAATGGACAGGTTGTTCATTACGCTGATATAGACGAGGTCTCCGTTTTTGCTGTCGGATACGGACTTTGCCGCTTCCGCCATCGATTCAAGAAAAGCGTCCTGATCGCGGTGAAAAATACTGCCCGAGGTTCTGGTGCCGGCTGAGTGGATATTGACTTTGCCCGATGCAGACGCAAAGCCTATCGAGATGTTTTTAATCGCGCCGCCGAAACCCGCCATCGGATGGCCTTTAAAATGGCTGAGCACAAGCACGGAATCGTAGTCAGGGAACGTTTTGCCGACAATATTGAAGCTCAGATGTCCTCCGCCGCTTACGGGGATGCGGATTTCACCGTCGGCGTCCATAATATCTACGTCGGCTATTGCGGTAAAGCCGTGATCCTCGGCAACCTGCCGGTGCAGCGCCGTGCTTGCCCGCGAACCGCCGTATGCGGTGTTGCATTCTACAATCGTGCCGTTTACTTTATGCACTAAGTCGGCGATGAGCGAGGGCTGGAGATAGTAGCTGTTGCCGGCCTCTCCGGTACTGAGCTTTACGGCGACAGAGCCTTCAAGCGTTGCGCCGAGCGCCTCGTATACGGCAATCATTCCCTGCGGGCTTATGTCGCGCGTCATGTACACGGCGGCGGGTTCCTGTGCAGGAGCGGCGAAGATCGTGCCGGCGGCAATTAGAACGGTGAGAATACGAGAGATAACTGCGTGTTTGTATGTGGTCATGGCTTCTCCTTTGTGCGCCGCATGCTGCGGCACCTGTAAAACGATAGCAGTTAGAGCGGGATTTAAGTCAATACGCGGCAGGTATATTTTTTGTTATATGCGTATGCGCCGCGTATACACGCCGCTATCCTGTATGGTTTCTGCAGCCACCGGTGTTTACGCTGCCTGCCGTCGCTGATGATGGGTTCATTCTTCCGCCTGTCTTTTTTATATGATAACTGCTATAAATTCAGCAAATATCATGATTTACGCAGCTGTCATCTTCGATGATAATCCATATACGAGGAAGAAATGACATCATAGTATATAGACAGAATACTTGATCTCTCTGAGATTCTTGAAGACGGTTCGCAGTTTCTTTTCGGCTCCCGTCAGACAGGAAAATCATCATGCATCACAAAAGAGCTGAAGGATCAGGCGGTTCTGTACTGGAACCTTTTGGATGTTGTGCTTGTCGCCAAGATACAGGCAAATCCATCCCTGCTGAGGAATCACCTCAGAATGTTCCCCCCGGAAATCAGGACTGGCAATCCTTGATGAGATTCAGAAAGTTCCGTTTCTGCTTGACTGAACTTTCTGCGGGCTGCAGCCATACACAATGCAGAAATCACAAACTTCTCGAACAGCTTGATGACGGCGTTATCGTCATGCCGTATGAGTACTTTCTTGAAAGGCTGTAGGAAGGAGGGATTATCGGATGAAACAGCGGCAGCCGAAACAGCCGTTTTAGAGGGAGAGAAAAAAGAAAACACTGTATTCCGGCTGCCGCCTGTATACAGGGTATAACGCCGCGGCGTATTCGTCAAGAGCGGATTGTCAGGGTGCAGGGTGCAGGGTAAATGCCGCTACTCTGGATTGGTCTGCGGTTATGTTGACATTCCGCGGCAAGAGTTATATCCTTATACAACTGCTTCAGTATATTTGCGGGTAAAGGATAAGGTTATGGAACAAGAAAAGAAAGACCGGCTTGCCGTTATCAGGCACAGTACCGCGCACGTCATGGCGCAGGCTGTTCTTACATTGTTTCCCGGGTCAAAGATTGCTATCGGTCCGGCGGTGGACAACGGTTTTTATTATGATTTTGAATTGACCCGCCCGATAACGCAGGATGACATTCCGGAAATAGAAAAAGAGATGCGGCGCATTATAAGCGGCGCGCACGCGTTTGAACGCCGTGCTGTCTCGCAGGATGAGGCGGAGGCGCTGTTCGCCGATCAGCCGTATAAGCTTGAGCTGCTGCGCGATTTGCCTGCCGATGCTGAAATAAGCGTGTATACCCAAAACGGGTTTTGCGATTTGTGCCGCGGCCCACATGTCGCAAGCACAAAGGAGCTCAACGCGCAGGCGTTTAAGCTGATGCGCATTGCAGGCGCGTATTGGCGTGGAGACGAGAAGCGGCCGATGCTCACGCGCATTTACGGCACCGCATGGGAAAAGCCCGCGGAGCTCAAAGCGTATCTCGATATGCTTGCCGAGGCGGAGCGGCGCGATCACAGGAAGATCGGCAAAGAGCTTGATTTGTTCCATATCGACGATGAAAACCCGGGACAGATATTTTGGCACGCGAACGGCTGGACGATGTACCGTATTCTTGAAGATTACGTGCGCGCAAAGATTAAGGCTGACGGATATATCGAGGTAAAGACGCCGTTTATCATGCCGCAGTCGCTGTGGGAGCGCTCCGGTCATTGGACAAAGTATAAGGAGTACATGTTTATCACAGAGAGCGAAAAGCGCGTGTTCGCGATAAAGCCGATGAACTGCCCCGGGCACATAGAGATATTTAAGCAGCGGGTTCGCTCGTACAAGGATCTTCCGCTGCGCATGGCGGAATTCGGTTCATGCACGCGAAACGAGCCGTCCGGTTCGCTGCACGGCATTATGCGTGTACGCGGCTTTGTGCAAGACGACGCGCATATTTTCTGCACGGAAGAGCAGATATGCGGCGAGGTGGAAAAGTTTATCCGCCTTTTAAAGAACATGTATCAGGACTGCGGCTTTTCTTCAGACGCGATACTGGTTAAGTTTTCCACACGGCCTGAAAAGCGCGTGGGAGACGACGCGACGTGGGACCGTGCGGAAAAGGCGCTCTCAGACGCGTGCGCCAAGGCGGGAATTTCGTATGAGATTGCCGAAGGCGAAGGCGCGTTTTACGGGCCTAAGCTTGAGTTTACGCTTGTCGACGCGCTTGGGCGGCAGTGGCAGTGCGGCACAATTCAGCTTGATTACCAGCTGCCGTCGCGCGAGCGGCTGAACGCGGAGTTTATCGGGGAAGACAACGCAAAGCACAACCCCGTTATGCTGCACCGCGCCGTATTCGGTTCGCTTGAGCGGTATCTGGGCATCCTGATTGAAAACTATGCCGGTGCAATGCCTGCGTGGCTGCATTTTTTGCAGGCGGTTGTGATACCGGTTGCACCTGCGTTTAATGAGTATGCCGTTTCTGCGGCGCAGCAGCTGCAGGCGGCGGGTATCCGTGTCCGCGCTGATACCGGCAATGACCGCATGAATGCTAAAATACGCGCTGCGCAGACGCAGAAGATTCCATATATGCTTGTGGTGGGAGAAAAAGAGCAGGCAGAAAACGCCGTTGCCGTCCGGTACCGGGACGGCAGGGAACAGCAGGTGCAAAGCATCAGCGATTTCATCGCCTATGTACAGCGTGTGTGTATGGAGCATAAAGCTGGTATATAAGTGCTCCCTCTTATGGGGTCGGCGCGGCTTGGGATGAGCGCGGCGGTTTTTGTGTGCTGGAGCCGGATATTGATCCGGCTCCTTTTTTATGCGCAGCCGTTATGACTCCGGGCTGCCGGCTGCAATGTAGGGAAACGTTACGCGAAACGATACGGAAAGCATTGCCGTGTCGAGCAGGTGCCGTCCTGTTTTTCCTGTGAAAAGCGGGGAGATCGGGTAATACATCCGGCAGTCAAGTCCAAAGCCTAAGCCTGCGTCATTTTGGTGGCTCCAGCTCAAAAGCAGTTCCGGATACACAAAGCGCCCTGACTGCCAGAGCCATTCGCCGATGCGTTCGGTGTCTGTTCCGGCATTTGCGGATGCTCCGTCGTCGGTTTCGGATACGCCGTGTGCAAGAGCCGCACCGCGCAGCAGAAACGCGACTCCCGCGCCGACGGAAAACACATTGCCGCGGTACGTAATGCTGTATACGGCGGGCAGATCAAGCAGGAAGTTATATACGGCGGCGGTGCGGTGCTCTATTTCTGCAGGCTGCGCCTGCGTTCCGTCCCAGAGCATATGGGTAACAAAAAACGCAAGGCGCGGTTCAAACGCGGCGCTCGTGCACGGCGGAAATCTGAGACCCGCGGCTGCCGAAAACGAGATGGGAGACGGTGCGCGGCCTGCCGTGTCCCCGGTGTAAAGCGTGCCGTGGATGCCCGCGGCGGCAAAAAACTGCGGAATAAGTTCCGTGTGCGGCTGCGGGTGAACCGCACGCGGCAACAAAAACAGCAGCGCCGCCGCACAGCAGGCGTGTGCGCATCTGTGTCCGGCTTTTCTTCCGCTATGAAATATCTCCATACAAGATTTTTCCGAGATCGACTTCTATAAATCCGCTTCTGCCGGTGCGGTAAAAATCTGTCTGCTCCCACGCGACATACATGATGTCTTTGAGAATCGTAAACGAAGTGTAGACATAGCCTGCCGGAAGCTTAGGCAGCCGGAACGCGGTTTTTTCTCCGCGTGCGGGAATTGGGCGGCCTTCTGCTGCGCCGCTGAAATAGGAGGTGCCGTCTGCAAAAACGGCCGCTGCCCACGTGTCAGAGATAATCGCGCATCCCTGCTGGGTGTTAGGGTCTCGTGTGTTCTGCATGTATTGGACGGCGGAAGGCTCTCCTTTTGTCTGCACGCTGATAAAAAACGGATAATCCGACGGTATCGCCGAAAGCAGCTTGCGCAATTGCTCCGGAGCCTGCGAAAAACTGCGCGGGCTTGACGCCGCGCGGTATTCGTCTACAGAAATGGTATAGTGTTCAAGATCTTCCTGCGAGATGGGAACCGTGCTGATTTCGGCAAGCAGTGTCTGGGGAATCCGCAGGTATGAAAAGATAATACGCCTGTCGGTGATTGTCTTAATGCAGGCGTACCAGTCCGTATCGCTGAAGAACATGTCGGTAACCTGGGCGTTTGACGCGAGCCTGATTGACTGGCGGTACAGAAGCGGATAAGAAATGCCGGTATTGCTGTTGAACTGCATGAGAATAGGATCTGTGCCGCCGGTATTGGTATCCGCGGTGCTGAAAAACGTGTTGCGGTATACGAGAAACACCGGCCGCCCGTCAATGAATACAAGGTCGTCGGCGGTTTTCTGTGTGAATGT
>DXHG01000150.1 GCA_019113455.1 Candidatus Treponema faecavium
AAAAATTTGCAATCGGCAAGTGCGCCGCTGGCCATCGGCAAAATTCATGTCTGATAAATGGCAAAATAAAATTTTGCCATCGGCAAATGTAAAATTAGCCATCGGCAAATTTTTATTTTTTTAATGGGAAATCTGCCAGCCGTTGGCAAACGATATACTTGCCGAAAATAAGCGGCACACTTGCTGCCGCCGCGGCATTGCGTACGGGAACGGGAAACAGGCTGAGCGATAGCTAATATAATAGAAGAAAACAGACGCGTTCTTATGCAGATTCTCCGATATCCGCTGTCTGCGGCTGCGGAAAAGTTCCGGCGGCGTATATGCGGTCAGAGCTGCAGGGCTTCAAGATGAGCCCGTTTTTCTTCTCCCGACGTTCGTGTATACAGGCGTGTCGTTTCCAGCGAGGAATGTCCCAGCATATCGGCAAGCTCGGTAAGATTCTGGTAACGCTCGATATACATTTTCGCAAAAAAATGCCTGAACGCGTGAGCGTGTACTTTACCCGGTGTAATGCCCGCGTAATGACTGACTGCCGCAAGTTCACGCCAGATATACGCCGGATCGATAAGTTTATTTTTATTCCTTCCGCAGAATACCAGTCCTTCTGTCTGATTGTGGGCTTCACAGTATTGTTTTAGCTGCTGGCACAGCGGGCGTGGAATATATATCTGGCGCTGTTTGCGTTTGCCGTATACAGTGATTGACGGTTCGCTGAGTTTTTCATATGTCAGATATTTCAGTTCGCTTATTCTGATGCCGGTTGACGCTAATGTGCGCATGATAAAATAAATGCGCGGCATACCGTGCTGCTGCGCGCAGGCAAGCAGTTTTTCGTATTCGGCGCGGGAAAAGGTTTGTTCATAATTTGCCTGATACTGCCGTTTTACCGTCTGGATGCACAAGTCGCTTCTGCCGTACCAGCGCAGGAATGAGTTCAGCGGAATAATCATGCTGTTGACTGTTGCCGCCTTGTAGCGCTGTATAAGCGATTTCTTATAAGAAATCGTGGTGTCTTTGTGAATCTGGGACAGCGTGCTTGTCAGTGGGAGAAAGTCAAAAAACGCGGCAACGTCTCTCAGATATTTGCGGATTGTTGCCGGCGATTTTTCTTCATACACTAAATGGGCTTGGAAATCTTGTAATAGTTTTGTAGAAATCATAGAAAATAGTCAATGAAATACAACATTATATTGTATTTGTCAATAAAAAAAATACTTTTTTTGCGATATTCTGGCTGTTTTTATACGCCCTGCGCGGCGTATGGCGTGCGGTATCAGACATAAATAGTTAAAAAATCAAATATGTCGTCAATATAATGTTGTATAACATTGTGTAGACGGAGATTGTACCGTAAGGAGACAGCAATGGCAATCTGGAACAAGGATAAACAGTCCGGACAGAAAATTGAAAAACAGAGTTCAGTTGATCTTTCTGATGTAATTAAAGGAATGCAGAAAGCGGTAAACGAAGCGCAGAAAATGCTTGAAACGCATAATCTGAAATCGCTGCAAAGTTTTTTTTACGCTGACGGGGACCCCAAAACGATTGAGCTGCATTTAACGCAGGATAATTACCTCGAAGTGCCGATTCTGGCGCTTGCCAATCACAATTCGCTGGTGATTGACAAACTTTCGATGGAGTTTGAAGCGAAAATCGAGCAGGTCGGTATCCGCAGCGCGGAAGATTTGCTTGAAGCGGTAACAAAAGGCGGAAAGAGTCTTGAGTCTGAGCAGAAAAAGCAGATTACCGAGGACACTGCCGTGTTCGGCATCGGGTTTGCCGGAGAACCGAACAGCAACATGCTGAAAGTAAAACTTGAATTTTCCGCAGCAAAACGACCGGAAGGGCTGTCGCGGATACTGGATGAGTACAACAAGCTCGTTGTGCCGTACGCTGCGGTTGAGGGAACCGATAATTCCCCGTGGAAAGACCATGACGGAGACGACGACATACGGTATGAATCATAACCGGCTGCTGTAGCGTCTTGCGGTTCTGCGTGCATGCGGCGGAACCGTACGGAATGTTTCCTTATTTACTGCAGAAAAGGGAAGCGGCGATACAGGGTCGGAAAATCCGGGCTGCGTATGCGGCTTAGGACTTTATATACAAGGAGTACCTTATTTATGGGACAAATTGCTGAAATGATGGGCGGTCTGCCGATGAACGAGCTTATTGGCGCGCCGCTGGTTTCGGTTGTTGCTGCGCAGCGCGATCTTGCGCATGTGATGATCGATTACGTGAACGATGTCGGTTTTGACGATCAGGATAAAACACGGGCGCGTATGCTTGAGTTTAACCTGAAAAAGCCGGTTATCCGCGATGATCTGGTAACAACTACCGATTTGAGTATTCAGGCGCCGGTCCTCGGTCTGCTGCCTACTCCCGCACTGCTGGTTGATCACGTAACAATCGACTTTCAGATGGAAGTAACGGCGGCGACGTCGGAAAAATCGAACACTGCGGCTGAAGCGTCAGCATCCGCGTCAGGCGGATTCTTCGGCGCCAAGTTCTCGGTGAGCGGAAAAGTGTCGACGAGCAAGGAAAACACGCGATCTACGAATCAGACGGCCAAGTATCAGGTACACGTGGAAGCGAATCAGCAGCCCGCGACGGAATGTATGGGCAAGCTGATGGATATGTTCGCGTCATGCACTGAACCGATTCGGATTGAATCCGGCTCCGCTGCAAATCAGAGCGCAGCGTAACACAGAATAGGAGTATGCAATGGCAGGCAGTGAAGTAAACGGAAAGAGAAATGTTGAAGCTGATATGTCGATCGCAGACCTGATCGCCGCGCCGCTGACGGCCGCAGCCGAAGCTCAGCAGAATCTGGCGCGCAGTACGGTTGAGTTTATCCAATCTGTGGGAATACAGCAGGATGAAACCGGGCGGGAAATAGCAAGAAGCCTGAGCTTTACGGTGCGGGCGCCGGGCAAAGAAAGCGGTGTAATGAACGAACTGTCTGTTCAGGCTCCGCTGCTTGCCATTGTTCCGATTCCGAATCTCGCAGTTGAAGAGGTGAGCATTGATTTTCAGATGGAAGTTACTTCCGCGGGTAAGGTAGAAGAAACTTCCGACTTTGAAGGCGAGCGGTCGTCTCATGTGTCTGTGTGCGGCAAGGTATCATCGAGTGCGGCGCAGACCAGAGAAACAAATCAGAGCGCGAAATACCAAATACAGGTAAAAGCGCGCCGACAGGAAATGCCGGAAGGTTTCAGCCGGCTGCTCGACATACTGGCGGCTACCGTACAGGGCCAGTAATTACATACGTATAAGGAGAAACAATATGAGCGTAAGAAACGCAGGAACCCGTATTATTGCTGACGATTTATCGTTTGAGGTGCTGACGTACCGGATTATCGATAATCATGGCGGCCATGCCTATCTGAACGAAGGAGACGTTGATTTGCTTGTGAACGGCCGCGCGCGCACCGGCATACTGCGGTTAAGCGGCAGTACGGAATACCGGATACAGCTGCCTGCAAGACGAATTGCGAATGACCGCACGGGAATCATATTTGATTTTGCGCCTGATCAAGACTTGCATTTTTAACCGCTGCGGCAAGGAGGTATCATTTTATGGTAACGACTGAAAGCCGGCAGAAGGTGATGAAAATGCTTGGCGAATATGGATGTTATTTTTTATCGCTGGTGCATTTGGCCGAAAACATTACCGGCAAGCGCATCGATGCAGTTGCCGTGTACCTGAACGCGCTCAAGCACAAATGGACCGATACGGAAGCGACGATGCTTAATCCTACAGCGATTCTGTCTGATATGACGGGGCTGCGGTTCAGCATTGCAAAAGAAGCCGCGGGATACGCTGCAGGGCAGAACGAGTATGAAATACTCCTGTTCAGCAACAGCAAGTATCAGCATTTTGTGCTGGGAAACGGACAAGGCGCTGTCGCCTATGATCCGCTGGGGAATTCCAATACGGTGGCGTCAGGCACGCTGACCGGCAAGCGGATATTCCGCAAAATCTAAGCGTATGGTCGCGCTGTAAGGCGCGGCGCGGGATGCGGTTTTTTTGTTCCGGCAAATAAACCCGCGTCCCGCACTGTATGCGTCAGAGGGGTACTATAATGAAAACAAAAAACAAACAAAAAATACGGCGCGTGCTCGCAGGCTGTGCCGTTGTGCTTGGCGTGCTGTGCGAAGCGTCCTGTACGATTATATCGCTTCCTAAAGACAGCAAGACGCAGATAGCTGTTGAGACGGCGCCGGCCGGCGCGGAGTGAACCTGCGATGTCGTATATAGTATTAAAGCCGGATATACTGCTGCACAATATATCTGTGATGCAGGACGTATGCCGCAAACAGGGAATACGCTTGGTTATTGTAACAAAAGCAGTCTGCTCGCATCCCGCTGTCGCTGAGCTGTGCGCTGCGGCACGGGTGTCATCGATTGCGGATGCCCATATCGAAAGTTCGGTGTTCCTCACGGAGCGGCGTATTCCTGCCGAACTGCTGCAAATGCGTCTGTCTGATATACCGTCCGTCTGCGATGAAGCAAAAAACATATCGCGCGTATATATCTCGGATGAAGCGCTGCTGTGCGCGCTCCGCGGTGCAGAACATGTTCCCGATATTATGCTTGCGATAGAGGCAGGAGATGGCAGGGACGGTATCGCGCCGGAGCGGCTTGCGGCAGTGATACGCGAAAACGCCGGGCTTCCGCTCAGGGGCGTATCGGCGCAGTGGGGCTGTATGACAAAGCGCCTGCCCGACGCGCGGTCGTTCAGGCTGCTGGAACAGGCCGCAGATATATTTGAACAGAGTACGGGACGCAAAGCCGCAGTAGCTGCCGGCGGTACTGTGCTTGCACCGCATATTCTGTGCGGTGCGCTTCCTTCAGGAATAACGGAAGTGCGTATCGGCGAAGCGGTTCTTACCGGATTTGACTCCGTGTGCGGTCAGCCGGTATTCGGGATGCGGCAGGACGCGTGGCAGCTGTATGCGCACATTGTTGAGGCAAAGCCTGCCGCGCCGCGCGGCGGAAAGCCGCGGCTCCGCTGCGTGCTTGATATCGGCAGTCTTGCTGCACCGCTGAAAGGCCTTATCCGCGATAATCCCGATATCGTTTTTCATGGTCAGACATTTGACTATACGGCTGCCGAGCTCTCTGAAACGCGGAAGACCGAAGCAAATACCGTGCGCCTGAATGTGGGATACGAGACGCTTGCTGGCTGCTTTATACATCCCTATGTTGATAAAAAGCTCCCGGAGGTCGAATGATGCGCGTTCGTGCTGTTTATAGATATGGACTCTTGTGCGCGCTGTTTGTCTCAGCGGTGCTGTCGTGCCGTGCAGGCGGCGCCGCGGCTGTTGCTCAGTCTGAGACGCAGCCGCGGCAGCCCGTTTTTTCAGCGGAACTGCCGCCGGTGCCGAACAAAAGATACCGGATTGCCGTGGTGTTTTCGGGCGAATACTGGGAGTTTTTTGAAAACTTTAAGGCCGTGCTGTACGGACTTTCTTCCATAGGTCTTGCAAATCCGGTTTCTGTGCCTGATACGATTGATACGGGGAGAGAGCTGTGCGCCTATATCGCTTCATGCGGCTACAGCAGCTCGGTGGATTTTTGTGAAGACTTGTTTTTTGATTTGGAATGGGGCAAACAGCCGCTTGCAGGACCTGTTCCGGCAGATCTGATCCTGGCATACGGCGGCATTGCCGGAACGGTATGCTGCGTGCAGGCGGATGAGTACGGTATTCCAGTACTCATCGATGCGGTTACCGATTATGCCATACTGGGGCTTACAAAAACAGCCCAAGATTCCGGCCGCGACATGGTGTCATGCAATATAGATGAGAATCGGTTTAAACGGCAGATAGCGCTGTTTCATGCGCTCTGCGGTTTTGAAAGCCTGGGCATCGTATACGGCGATGATGTGTACGGGCTTACGTACAACGCGGTGCGTGATATAGAAGAAATGTCAGAGCTGCTCGGGTTCCGCATTGTGCGCGATACCGCCGTTAAAGAATATACCGACGGCGATACGGCGGCGCTGTATCTGGAAGCGATTGCGCGCGTCGCGCCGCAGGCAGACGCGGTGTATATCGGCGCGTCTACGGCAGTTACCGAGTATGATATTATGCGCGATATTGCTGCGGTGCTCATGCGGCACGGTACGCCGTCGTTCGCACTTGAAGGGAGCCGGCGCGTTGAAGAAGGCATTTTATTCAGCTTCGGCAGTTCGGCGTTTCTTCGGTCGGGCGTGCATATGGCGCGTAAAATTGCGCTGGTACTTTCGGGTGAACGTCCGCGCGATCTGGCGCAGGAATTTGAAAACATTCCGACGTTTGCGCTGAATCTCGAAACAGCGCAGGCCATTGATTTTCCCATACCGTTTGAAACACTGCTCGGTGCTGACGAATTGTTCCCCCGGACGGCGGGCAAATACGAGGCGGAGCTATGATATACCGTGCAGCACCCGATTCGGGAATGAGCCGATTCTGGCTTGATGAAATCTGCGAAGCCGCCGTTTTGTACCACAAAGAGGCGGGCAGAGAAGGTACGCCGATAACCGTCGCCGCCGGTATGACTCCGTCAGCGCCGATCCATTTTGGCATAGTGCGTGAGGCGGCGCTTGCGTCGTTTGCAGCGGAAGCGCTTAAGCGGCGCGGATATGCGGTGCGGTTTATCTATTACTGGGACGACTTTGATCATTTCTGCAAAATGCCGTATTTTGCGTCGTCTTCGGCGGCGCGGCGCGCCATAAGTGAACAATTCGGCAGGCCGCTCACGCGCGTGCAGGATTTTTACGGCGTATATGATTCGTATGCATCTCATATCATGCGCGATTTTGAGGCGGTGCTGCGGCGGCTGAGCATTGCGCCTGAGTTTAACTATCAGTCGGCGATGTACGCAGGCGGCGCTTACACGCCGTACATCATAGCCGCGCTTGAAAAGCGGCGGAAAATCTGGCGGATACTGTACGGCGCGCGCGAATGTCCGCCGGTGAGCGCCGATTCGTTCTATCCGGTTGAGATATACTG
>DXHG01000016.1 GCA_019113455.1 Candidatus Treponema faecavium
GTGTAGGCATAATTACTCCTCTATTATATATACAGATATGCTGTGATACTGTAGTATCTATAGCAGGAAACGGCGCGTAAGGCAATGCGTTTATGAATATGGCAGATGTTTATGTGCGGACGGTACTGTGGTGCTGGCTGCTCCTGCTCCCTAAAACAAATTACAGAGACCTGCAAAGAAAAAACGCCGCGTGCACACGCAGGTGCCGAATCACAGGAGTCCCGCAAAGAAAACCGCATACGCTCAAGCGTATATGCCCAGCACTCTGCGTTTATAACTTATGGAGGATTAATACATCATGATTGGAACAATATTTAACTGCGCGGCGATTGCCGCCGGAAGCGTTATCGGCAGCCGCCTCAAAAAAGGATTAAAGCCTGAGTATGAAGATATTTTGCTGCAGGCGCTTGGCCTCGCGGCGTCAGCAGTCGGCGTCAATTCGCTTGTGGACGCCATGCCGCAAAGCCAGTATCCGGTGCTGTTTATCGCAAGTCTTGCGCTCGGTTCGGTTATCGGCGAGCGGATCAGGCTTGAAGACAGATTCAAGTCTCTCGTCGGCCGCTTTTCGCGCGCGGAAAATTCCGGCGGAAAATCCCTTGCGCAGGGGCTTTCTGCGGCGCTGCTGCTGTTCTGTGTTGGTTCGCTTTCCATCCTGGGTCCGATGCGGAGCGCGCTGTACGGCGATCACACGTATCTGTTTACAAACGGCATGCTTGATTTTGTTACGTCAATGGTGCTCGCTTCTTCGTATGGAGCAGGCATTGCCGCTGCCGCCGCCGTACTGTTTGTGTGGCAGGGCTTTTTTTACTGCCTGGCGCTGCTTTTGTCTGGTTCGCTTAACGAAGCGCTGCTTGCTGAGCTCTCCGTTATTGGCGGCATCCTTATTTTCAGTTCCGGGCTCGGCATTATGGGCGTGCGCAAGTTTAAGACGATGAATATGCTTCCCTCGCTGCTCGTGCCGCCTGTTTTTTTCTGCCTTGTTTCCGTGTGGAACAAAATTGCAGGCTGACGGCGGCGCTATTCTCTGCGGTCAAAATACGCGCAGGCGCTGCGCGTACTTTTATCAAGGAGCCGGAACAGGCTTTCCTGTTCGTCAGGCGAGAGCCCGTCTGCGAGCTGCTTTGTCCAGACATCGCCTGCGCGCTTGATGGCGGGATACAGGGAAATCGCTTTCTGCGTGGGACGCACAACGATTGAGCGCGCGTCTTTGCTGCTTCCGGCGCGCAGCACGTAGCCGAGCTCTTCGAGCTTTGCAAGTGATTTTGCGACCGTTCCTTTGCTCATGTCGAGCAGTTCGCAGAACTGGTTCTGCACCATTGCTCCGTGTTCGCACGTGATCATCACAAATGTTGCAAGGCCGCTTGTGAGACCATACGGGGAAAGCGCGTCTGTCAGATACATCTGCGTTTTGCGGTATATTACCGAAATCATTTTAAGCATATTCGTTTGTTCGGACGGAGTCATAGGCACTTCCTTTTGTGCATAGTAGCGCATTTACGCAAAACGGGCTACCTGCCGCACGCACGGCACGCGAGACAGCCCGCACCAGATTCGCAGTTACTGCGGGGTGTTCTGCGGCGCTGAAAAAAATGTGATATTATCACCATCAGATTCGCATATCTGTGCTATACTTACAGCGCGGCGCGCTGTGCAGTACACGGCACCCCGCGCCGCAATCATGTCTCAGGAGGTTTTACCATGAAAATACTCATTATCGGCGGTGTTGCCGGCGGCGCCACCGCTGCGGCGCGTCTGCGGCGGCTCGATGAGCACGCACAGATCATCATGTTTGAACGCGGCGACTATATCTCATTCGCCAACTGCGGCCTGCCGTACTATATCGGCGGGGAAATCACGGACAAAAATGAGCTGACCGTGCAGACGCCGCAGAGTTTTAAAGAACGGCTGAATATAGACGTGCGCACGCGCGAAGAGGTTACCGCGATAGACCGCGGCGCAAAAACGGTGTCCGTGCAGCGCGCCGACGGCAGTACCTACACAGAGTCGTACGACAAGCTCATCGTCTCTCCGGGCGCGTCTCCGATTATTCCGCCGATTGAGGGCGCGTCTGCGGAGAACGTATTCACGCTGCGTAATATTCCCGATACGTACCGCATCGCAGAATATATCGAACAGCGGCATCCAAAAACAGCCGCAATTATCGGCGGCGGTTTTATCGGCCTTGAAATGGCAGAAAATCTCAGCCGCCGCGGCATCGCCGTTACCGTGCTCGAAGCCGCGCCGCAGATAGCGGCCGTCATGGATGAAGACACCGTATGCGACTTGGAAAACTACCTGCGCGCGCACGGCATCGCAATACGCACCGGCGCGGCTGTCTCAAGCATCGCAGAAACCGGCTGCGACATGGTTATCCTTTCTGTCGGCGTTAAGCCTGAATCCCGTCTCGCGCAGGAATGCGGGCTCACGCTCGGTATACGCGGCACGATTCTGGTTGACGAACATATGCGCACCAGCGACCCAGACATTTACGCGGTGGGAGACGTCGTGCAGATACGCAATTTCGTTTCAGACAGCGAAGGCTATGTGCCGCTTGCGGGACCGGCGAACAAGCAGGCGCGAATTGCCGCCGACAATATCTGCGGCAAAGCCAGCAGCTATAAGGGCACGCAGGGCACGTCTATTCTCAAGGTGTTTGACATGACGGCGGCGGCAACCGGCTTAAACGAACGTGCGGCAAAAGCCGCCGGTATTCCTTATGATAAAGTGTTCCTGTGGAGTGGTTCTCACGCGTCGTACTACCCGGGCGCGCAGTCAATGAATCTGAAAGTGCTGTTCAACACAGGGACGGGCAAAATACTCGGCGCACAGATAGTCGGCTTTGGCGGCGTGGATAAACGCATCGACGTGCTTGCCGCCGCAATCAGGGCAGGCATGGATTATACCGGTCTGTGCGATCTGGAACTTGCCTACGCGCCGCCGTTCTCGTCGGCAAAAGATCCGGTAAATATGGCAGGCTACGTTATCGACAATCTTATGAACGGCCTTGTGCGCCAGATTCACTGGCACGATGTTGACGCGCTCACCGGCACTCAGGGTCTGCAGCGCATTGACGTGCGCCCGTCTGCCGTGTATGCGCAGGGAACGATTCCCGGCGCGCGCAATATTCCGCTTACCCAGCTGCGCAGCCGCCTCGGCGAACTTGATAAAACGAAAACGGTGTATGTCAGCTGTCAGACGGGACTCACAAGCTATATCGCCTGCCGTATTCTCACGCAGGAAGGCTTTGACGCGGTAAATCTCGCGGGCGGCTACCGGCTGTATCATGCCGTCATGCAGTCACGGAACACTGAACGCTGACATCAGGCGGGCATAAAAAAAGCAGGCGTCAAGCCTGCTTTTTTTAGCTGCTGCCGCAAACCTGCGGCAGCGCTCAGCCAGCGCAGCGCGCCTTTTACCAGCGGTAATGGGCAAACGCCTTGTTCGCCTCCGCCATCTTATGCGTATCTTCCTTTTTCTTGAACGCGGTGCCGGTATTGTTGTACGCATCCAGCAGTTCGTTTGCCAGACACTCGCCCATACCGTGGCCGCTCTTGCTGCGTGCTGCGGCGATAATCCAGCGCATCGCAAGCGCTTCTCGGCGGCTTTCCCGGATTTCAATAGGAATCTGATATGTCGCGCCGCCGACGCGCCGAGACTTTACCTCAACCACCGGCTTTACGTTATCAAGCGCTTTTAAGAACACCTCAAGCGGTTCCTTATCAGTCTTTGCTTTCAAAAGATCAAGCGCCTCGTACACGATGCGCACGCATGTCGCTTTTTTGCCGTCAATCATCATGCGGCCGACAAACTTTGAAATAACGACGCTGTTATACTTTGCGTCAGGCATAACAGGACGATCAACACTCTTATTCTTTCTACCCATCGTTTCTCACCTTTATGCCTTGGGGCGCTTGGCGCCGTACTTTGACCGTCCGCGCTTGCGGTCTTCAACGCCGAGCGTGTCTTTTGTACCGCGGATAATGTGATAGCGCACACCGGGAAGGTCTTTCACGCGTCCGCCGCGAATAAGTACCACCGAGTGCTCCTGCAGATTGTGTCCAATACCGGGAATATATGCGGTAACCTCTATACCATTACTCAAGCGAACACGAGCTACCTTGCGCAGCGCCGAATTCGGCTTCTTGGGAGTCATGGTCATAACGCGGGTGCATACGCCGCGTTTCTGCGGACAGCCCTGAAGCGCGGGAGACTTCGATCTGTTCGCAGCTGTTTTGCGTCCATAACGGATCAACTGATTAATTGTGGGCATCAGCCTTTCTCCTATTTATTAAGCCGGCAGCACTCCGGCAAATGATCATAGTTATACTGAGACTCGCATGATATTTTACTAAAATTCCGCGCGTCATGTCAATTATCCGCCAGTTGCCGCCTCGGCGGCGGGCGCGGGTTGTTTTCTTCTCAGCCTGCAGCCGGGAGCTTTCTTTTTTCTTTTTTATTCTCTGTAATTTGTTTTCCGGGGAGAAGGGAACTTCTTCTTCAGAGGCGGGTTCCCTTCTCCCCGGACCCCTCATCCTTCCAGCACTGTGAGAGTTACAGTCGCAAGTTTTGAGCACAGCTCAAAACTTGACAGCTTGCGGAGCGGGCGCAAGCCAGCGGAGCAAGCCCGCGTGC
>DXHG01000151.1 GCA_019113455.1 Candidatus Treponema faecavium
CGTCAAACGTTCGCCGTACATGGTGTGCGGCGGACGTTTTTTTGATACAGAGTGAATCGCGGCTGACTGTTCCGCATATAAAACTGCTGCCGCGGTAAAATTGCGTGCCTGCAAAAACAAAAAGTCATTGACAAACAGCTGAATATTCCGCTATAGTATCAGCGTAATCAAATCCCAAAATTAGATTTATTTTAGGTCAGCAATCATCACGCTACTTTTATAGAATTACTATGCTTATGTTATTGCACTATATACTAATCACGATGGAGATACACAATGTCATCAATTCAGAGACGCCGTTTTGTAGATACGTCTGAAGATCAGGTGTCTGCAGAATCCGAAACACAGCCGGAACTTGCAGGCTTGGAAATTGAAACAAGTAATCAGATATCCGGAGAACAGCAGCCGGAAGCGTCTCCGCCGCAGGAAAGCGGCGACAACACGCAGGTAACGCAATTTTCACAGCCGCAGCAGAATGCGGAAGCGGCAGAATCGGAAACAAAAGTTCAGCAAATAAAGATAGTCCGTCCAAAAATCAGAAGAAAAACGGTTCAGCAGCGCAGCGATGATGATATGCCAAGCCAGCCTCGCGGAAGACCGCGGCGGGATACGGGTCGTCTGCCTTTTTCCGGTCACAGCGTGCAAAGCCAGTACACGCCGCATGACGTGCGCATACCGCAGTCTGCGGAAAGCGACGGCGATGCCGCGGAAAAACCCCGTTTATCTATAAATGACTTGACCAAACGAGGTATTCATGAGCTGCGGGATCTTGCGTATAACGAATACGGCATATCGCCTGATGATCTTGCTCCCATGAAAAAACAGGAGCTTATTTTTGTTATATTAAAAGCCCATACCGAACACGGCGGCATTATCTTTGCTTCCGGCGCGCTTGAAATACTCCCTGACGGATACGGCTTTCTGCGTTCCCCGCAGAACAGCTATCTTCCGGGACCGGATGATATTTATATTTCTCCCAGTCAGATACGTCTGTTTAATTTAAAGACCGGCGATACGATTTACGGACAGATACGCTCGCCAAAAGAAGGGGAACGCTTCTTTGCGCTTCTGCGCATTGAGACGGTAAACTTTGAAGACACACGCCAGGCCCAGACACGTATTCCGTTTGACAACCTGACGCCGCTGTATCCGGACGAAACGCTGCATCTTGAAACCGTTACGGAAGAGATTTCAACGCGTATCATGGATTTGTTCTGTCCGATTGGGAAAGGGCAGCGCGCGCTGATTGTTGCGCCGCCGAAAGCCGGTAAGACGACAATCATGCAGAAAATTGCAAATGCCATCACGCAGAATCATCCCGAAGTGTATATCATCGTGCTGCTCATCGATGAGCGCCCTGAAGAAGTTACCGATATGGAGCGCTCAATCAACGCTGAAGTCATTTCTTCAACATTTGACGAGCCTGCGACACGGCATGTGCAGGTTGCAGAAATGGTGCTTGAAAAGGCAAAGCGGTTAGTGGAGCACAAGCGGGACGTGGTTATTTTCCTTGACTCAATTACCCGTCTTGCGCGCGCATATAACCAGACGGTGCCGACGAGCGGCAAGGTTTTGTCCGGCGGCGTCGATTCAAATGCGCTGCATAAGCCGAAACGGTTCTTTGGCGCCGCGCGCAATGTGGAAGAAGGCGGCAGCCTCACGATTATTTCAACCGCGATGATCGAAACCGGCAGCCGCATGGACGAAGTCATCTTTGAAGAGTTCAAAGGCACAGGAAACATGGAAATCGTTCTTGACCGCAAACTCGCCGATCGGCGGCTGTTCCCGGCAATCAATATCAAAAAATCGGGAACAAGAAAGGAAGAACTCCTGCTGCCGGAAGACGTATTGCAGAAAATCTGGGTGCTGCGAAAGGTTATCAACCCAATGGACGACGCGGAAATTATGGAGCTGCTTATTGACAAAATGAAAAAAAGTAAGAATAATGAAGCGTTCCTGCGTTCAATGTCTAATTCTGACGCATAATACGTAGTGATGACGTATCGGTCTTGTGAAACCGGATGAATCTGAGCGTTCCCCGGTTTCGGGCAAGATACAAAATATATCGTGGAGGATACTGATGAAAAAGAATACTCATCCTGATTACCAGATGACAAAAATTACGTGCGCCTGCGGCAACGTAATTGAAACGCGCTCAACGGCAAAAGATATTCATGTTGAAATTTGTTCGGCGTGCCATCCGTTTTTTACCGGAAAACAGAAGCTTGTAGATACAGCTGGCCGTATTGAACGCTTCAATAAGCGCTTTAATATTAAAAAGTAGCAGCATCAAAAGCGTAAAAAAATCCCCGGTATCAGGGGATTTTTTTATTTGTCCGTACGGGATATGCGCCAGCAGCGGTGCGGGTGTTTTCCGCTGAAATCTTCCGGTATTGTGCGCTCCGTGATGTCTTGAATCGTAAGCGGTTCCGCATTGCCCGCTGCGGAAAGCAGGCTTGCGTCAAATACGAGCCGCCTGCTGTTTGTCGAAAAATAGAGCACTCCGTGCGCCGAGAGCACCGAAATGCACAGCGCAGCGAGTTCGGACCACTGCCTGTTTATGTCGAGGAGCGCTGCACCGCTGTGCGAGTTTGAAAACGTTGGCGGATCAAGGATAATAATATCCCAGCGTTTGTGTTCTCTGACCGCATTGCGCAGAAACTGCAGCGCATCGCTTTTAATACAGCGGTACCGATCTGCGTCAGAAAAGCCGTTTGCCGCAAGATTTTCTTTTGCCCAGGCAAGATACGTGTTTGATAAATCTACAGAGTCTGCCAAAGCGGCGCCTCCTGCAGCCGCGTACACGGAAAAAGAACCGGTATAGCAGAATAAATTTAAGACGCGGCTGCCCGCACACGTTTCTTTTATGTGACGCCTGAGCGGACGCAGATCGAAAAACAATCCCGTATCAAGGTATGACGTAAGATTCAGCGTAAAAAGCTGTTCGTGTTCAAGGACGCGCACGCGAAGCGGCGTTTCTTCGTGTTTTACGTATTGCCCGCTTCCGCGCTGTCTTTTGCGTATTGTGCAGAATATCTGCGAGTCAGGCACGCCAAGAACCGCTGCTGCGCTCTGTTTCATGTGGAAAAGCCACAGCTCCTCTTCTGATTCTGCCTTTTGGTATGGCCGTTCGTATAAATATAGTTTGATATAGCGCTGTTCCTTCGGCACTTCCTGTGCTTTTGCCGCATACGCGCGCGCCTCGGCTGCGGTGTGCACCGTGTCCGGCAGCACCTGATAGAAATCGAGCGCGAGCGGTATTTCCGGTATATCCTTGTCATACAGACGAAAGCAAAAAACGCCGTTCCGTTTTGCCCATTTTTGCAGATGTCTGAACCGTTTTGAAAGCCGGTTTTCAAACATCCGGCACTGTTCCTGCAATTTTGCGTCAGGTGCTTGTATTTCTGATACTGTTTGCATAGCGATGACCGTTTTCTGCGTAATTGTAAACGATTCGTGCAGTGTGTTGCAACCGCGCCGCATGAAAGCTCACGGTTGTTACCGCACGCGCTCCCGCACGTGTGGACGCAGCCTCAACTGCGGCAGTTTGCGTTCCGGCGCTGAGTGCCGAGCTGCAAAAAATTTGCCGATGGCAAAATTTACATTTGCCAGTGGCTAAATTTTATTTTGCCGTTTATCCGGTAAGAATTTTGCCGTCGGCCAGCGAGACACTTGCAATCGGCAAACTTTTCATTTGCCGACGGCAAACTAAAAATTTGCAATCGGCAAGTGCGCCGTTAGCCATCGGCAAAATGTATGTCTGATAAACGGCAAATGTAAAATTTGCCGACGGGAAATCTCCCGCTGATACCCCGCAAAGAAAATAGCCCGCGTACAGCGCAGAAACCGCCCTGCAGAGACTCGCGGAGAAAAACATCCCTCGTGGTATACCGTATACTGAAAAATATGCTATACTGCCGTATTCATGAATACAAGCACAACAAAAGCGCTGATTATAGTGTCGTTCGGTACGACGCACGACGAGGGGCGCGCACAAAGTCTTGACGCGATAGAAGAGATTGCCGCGCGTCGTTTTCCCGACTGGCATGTGTGTCAGGCGTTTACGAGCGCCGCGGTGCGTACGCGGCTTTCGGCACGGGGAATCACATACGCATCGCTTGAAGAACAGCTTGACCGCCTGCACCGGCAGGGTTTTTCTGTGATTCTTGTCATGCCGGTGCTTTTGCTTGCCGGCATTGAATATGAAAAAATATGCCGTACGATGCAGCTGGCGCAGAACCGGTTCAAAACGATTCATATTGAAGAGCCGCTTTTGGCTTCGTATGACGCGCGCATTTCTGTGCTGCGCCATGTTTGTCAGTCATACCGGACAACAGCTGCTGACGGAATTGTCTGTATCGGACACGGGAGCGCCCATGCGGCAAACAGGCTGTACTCCCTCATGCAGGAAGAGGCTCAGGCGGCAGGTCTTTCGCAGCTCTATATCGGCACGATAGAAGCGGCGCCGTCGTTTGATGACGTGTCTGCACGTATTTTACAAGCGCGGTGCAGCCGCGTGACGCTTGTTCCGCTTTTGTATACGGCGGGGGTGCATACTGCAGAAGATATAGCCGGCAGACAAGAGATGTCATGGCGAACACGGTTTGAAAAAGCCGGCATAGCCGTATATGCAGAAACGCGCGGGCTGGGAGAAATACCGTGGATGCGGGAACTCGTTCTTGAGCGGTGCCGCCAGGCTGTTTCTTTGGCGGAATCTGCAGCAGGCGGCGTGTAGCGTGCGCCTGGGCTATACGACGGGCACGTGCGCAGCAGCGGCAGCACAGGCGGCGGCGCAGCTGCTTCTGCTGCACACGTTTGACAGGGCTGTTTCTGTAACCGTGCCGCGCGGCGATACTGTTACGGTTGAGGCGCGCGTTGAGTCAGTACAGCCGGATTCTGTGTGCTGCAGTGTTGTCAAAGACGCCGGAGATGACCCCGATGTTACAGACAGCATTAGGGTATTGGCCTCCGTGCGGCGCACGGAGGAAGTGTCTGGCGGCGGCTGCGCAAAAGTGCGCATACTCGGTGGGGAAGGCGTCGGCATTGTAACAAAACCCGGGCTTGAGCAGCCGGTTGGAGAAGCCGCCATCAATGCGGTTCCCCGGCAGATGATTGCGGATGCGGCTGCTGCGGCGGCTGCGCGGGCAGGCTGCGCGGATGTGCTTGAAGTAACAATTTCCGTGCCCGGCGGCAAGGAAATTGCAGAACGAACGTTTAATCCGCGGCTTGGCATTACCGGCGGTATTTCTATTCTCGGCACTACCGGCATCGTGGAGCCGATGAGCACACAGGCGCTGCTTGCTGCAATAGAGGCGGAAATCCGTGTGCGCGCGGCGGAATATGACGCGGCAAACGGCCGACATAAAAAAAACGAAGTGAAACGGCTCGTGCTGACTCCGGGCAATTACGGGCACCGGTTTTATGAAGATATGCGGCTTGACGCCGTTCCTGAAGTGATTTGTTCCAATTATGTTGGTCATGCCATCGATTACGCGGTGCAGCAGGGATTCACGCAGATACTGATAATCGGTCATATCGGCAAACTGATAAAAGTTGCCGGCGGCATTATGAACACGCACAGTCATAACGCAGACTGCCGCGCGGAACTTATCGCCGCTCATGCCGCCGCGTGCGGGTATGACTGCCGCAGTATCAGACGGATTTTACGCGCTGCGACAACGGACGCGTGTTTTGATATACTTGACGAGGTATCTCCTGAGCTGACAAGACAGGTTATTGAACGGATAGCGGCGCGTATGCAGTTTTATCTTGACAGCGGGACTAAAGAGCGGGCGCTGTGCGGCGCGTGTTTTTTTTCATCTATACGCGGGCCGCTGGGAAGTACAGAGACGGCAAAAAAACTTATTGCACAGTGGAGGCAGCAGCAATGAACGGCAGGTTATACTGTGTCGGCGTAGGACCCGGCGACGGGGAACTCATGACTGTGAAAGCGGTGCGGATACTTGAGCAAGTGCCCGTTATTGCCGCGGTGCACACAGATACAAACAGCTTGAGCGCAGCGCTTACGGCGGCAGCCCAAATAATCGACGTGAGCGGCAAACGGACGGTTTTGCTTGAGATTCCCATGACCAGAAAAACCGCCGCTGTAAATCAGGCGTATCAGGCGGCGGCTAAAGCGCTGACCGCCATACTGGATCAGGGGCTTGATACTGCGCTCATAACGCTCGGGGATCCTGCGCTCTACTCAACGGCGGCGCGCATTATGGCGTATATTTCACCTGAACAGTATGAGGTGCATATTGTACCGGGTGTTGCGAGTTTCTGCGCCGCCGCCGCGTGCGCGGGGCAAAGCCTTGTTTCCCGCTCCGAGGTGCTCACGGTTATTCCTGCAGGGACTGATATGCAGAAGCTGAAAAAGCTGCTTGAACGCAGCGGCACAAAAGTTATCATGAAGCCGGCATCACAGCTTGCGCAGGTTATATCGCTTCTTGCAGACATGCAGCTCCTGCCGTACTGCACGTTGGTGCAGAACTGCGGCATGGAAGGCGAACGGATACTGCGTTCATCTGACATGCTGCTCGCGGCAGAAAGCGATGAACAGCCGTACTTTTCTCTGTTTATTGTTCGTGAGCGGTAAAGCACTATGGTATACTTTGTAGGTGCAGGCTGCGGCGCGCATGATCTTATTACTGTCCGGGCAAAAAAAATACTGCAATGTGCACAAATAGTTGTTTATGCAGGAAGTTTGATAAATAAGAGTATACTTTCTTATACACAAAAAGACTGCACGCTGCACGACAGCTCAAAAATGACGCTTGAAGAGATTATCGCGGTTATTGCAGCGCACAAAAATTGCTGCTGCGTGAGGCTGCACTCAGGCGATCCGTGTCTGTACGGCGCAATCAGGGAACAGATGGAAGCGCTTGATTCGCGCCGTATTCCCTATGAGATAGTTCCCGGTGTGTCGAGTTTTTGCGGCGCTGCCGCCGCCGTGCGCGCCGAATATACCGTGCCCGGCGTGTCGCAGAGCGTGATTATCACGCGGATGCAGGGAAGGACCCCTGTTCCTGACGGAGAATCGCTTGCGCGGCTTTCGTCGCATGGCTGCTCAATGGTGCTGTTTCTCAGCGCCTCTCTGCTGCTTCAAGCGCAGGCAGAGCTGCTTGCAGGCGGCGCATACACGCCTGACACTCCAGCAGCGATTGTGTATAAAGCATCGTGGCCGGAAGAAAAAGTATACCGGTGCACTGTAGGTACGCTGGCCCAGACGGCAGCGCTGCACGGCATTACGCACACGGCGCTTATTTTAGTCGGTTCGTTTTTAGGCGATGAATACAGGCGTTCTCTGCTGTATTCGCCGTCTTTTTCTACTGGTGTGCGCACCGCTTGCGCGCCGCCTGCTGACAAACAGTCCGGAATTGCCGTAGCGCAGCGGTTTTCCCGTATATATATAGCGTCGGTAACGCAGCAGGGCGGCGCACTCGCGGCAAAACTTACGCAGCTTCTGTGCGCCAGCGGTGCGAACGCGGTCTGCACGGTAAAACCCGATAACCTGCGCGGGTGGTTTGAGCAGGGGTTTGCCGGACAGGGCGGACAAAAAAAGGCGCTGGTATTTATCGGCGCAGCGGGCATTGCGGTGCGGTGCGCCGCGCCGTTTATCACGTCTAAAATGACTGATCCCGCGTTAATCGTTCTTGACGAAGCAGGGCAGTTTGCAATACCGGTATTATCAGGGCATGTGGGAATGGCCAATGAGCTTGCGTCGTATATCGCGGAACAGCTTGCCTGCGTGCCGGTGATTACGACTGCGACCGATATACATCACACATGGTCTGTCGATGCATGGGCCCAAGCGCATAATTTTTGTATCGCATCTCCCCATGAGATAAAACGTATCGCCAGTGCCGTGCTGCGCGATGAACCGGTCTCGGTATTTACCGATTTGCCGCAAACGGCAATTCCTGCCATACCGTATGACAATTACCGGTATGCTGAACAGGCAGAAGAAGCTGACATTATCATATCGCGCAGCAACGCATACCGGAACATGCGCGCGCTCAGGCTTATTCCCCGCGATGCCGTTTTGGGAGTCGGGTGCAAAAAGGATATGGATACGGCAAAACTGCAGAGCGCCTTTTTGCAGTTTTGCCGTGCTGCGTCGCTTGAGCCTGAGTGCTTTTACAAAGCGTGCAGCATACAGCTTAAAGAAAATGAATCTGCAATACGTGATTTATGCGCTGCGTTTAATCTTTTATGGCAGGTGTTCAGCGCGGATGAATTGTGCGCGGTTTCCGGAGTATTTTCATATTCCGATTTTACGCAGCAGGTAACCGGCGTTGACTGTGTCTGTGAACGGAGCGCTGCTGCTGGTGTTCTTGCGGATACGGCAGACGCAAACTGGCGCTCATATCTGCTTATTGCAAAAAAACAGCGCTTTGAAGGCAGTACGTTTGCCGCTGCCGTAAAAAGCGAGTAAAATCTGCATACGGGGAGCTGCACCGCTATGGGAATTCTTTTTGTGGTCGGTATCGGCCCGGGCAATGCCGCCTGCCTTACGGAAGCTGCCAGGCGGGCGCTTGACGCGTGCGATGTCATTATCGGATATGCCAGATATACGGAACTTATA
>DXHG01000152.1 GCA_019113455.1 Candidatus Treponema faecavium
GTTTATCCCAAATGAATTTTGCCGATGGCCAGCGGCGCACTTGCCGATTGCAAATTTTTAGTTTGCCGTCGGCAAATGAAACGTTTGCCGTCGGCAAGTGTCTCGCTGGCCGACGGCAAAATTCTCTCCGGATAAACGGCAAATTTTTAGTTTGCCATCGGCAAATCTCCTGCTGTTAGCAAAAGATATGATATATACCTTCCTGGTATATGCGTACAGGTAAAGCCGCAGTACAGCAAACTGTCTGCTCCAAACTGATACGTTTTGAGACTGTGTGCACACGCAAAAGCGCGCGCCTTATTGCTGCGCGAGACGGCTGCTCACGGCTTCCCACTGTGCGGTAAGCTCGTCAAGGCGGGTGGCGCACTGCTGTATCTGCTGCTGCACGTTTTTGCTTTCGATGCCGCTGCTGTATACGGCAGGGTCGGCAAGGCTCGCTTCGAGCTCCGCTTTCTGCTGCTCAATGCGGCTTATTTCATCCATGAGCCGCTCTTCTTCGCGTTCCAGGCGGCGGCGCTCCATTTTGCTGCGCTTTTCTTCTTTCCAGCTGACTTTAAGCGCTGAAGGCGCTTTCTGCGCGGCCGTGGCTGTTTCACGCGGAGAATCGGCGGGCTGCCGTTCGGTTTGTTCGAGGTAATACCCGTATCCCCCGGGAAAAAGCCGCGCTTTTCCGGGCGAGAGCTCAAGCACGCGCGTGGCAAGCGACTCGATAAAACCTCGGTCGTGAGACACGAACACAACTGTGCCGCCGAAGTCTTTGAGCGCGTCAAGCAGCACGTCTTTTGAGTGCATGTCAAGATGGTTCGTCGGCTCATCAAGGATGAGCAGGTTAACCGGCCGCAGAAGGAGTTTGAGGAGCGCGAGACGGCTTTTTTCTCCGCCTGAAAGCACGTCTATGCGCTTAAACACGTCGTCTCCGCGGAATAAAAATGCGCCGAGCATATCGCGCAGTTTGGGAATAAGCTCAAGCGGCGCGTCCTGCTCAAGCAGTTCAAGCACGGTGAGGCTGCCTGAAAGCCGTTCCGCGCTGTCCTGTGAAAAATAACCGACGGAGACTCCCGCACCGAGCTTTACCGAACCGGTATACGCTGCGTCTTCTCCAGCGAGGATGCGGAGCAGCGTTGTCTTTCCGGAACCGTTTTTTCCGGCGGCAACGAGGCGGTCGCCGTTTTCGATAACGAGATTAAGACCGTCAAGCACGCGCCGCCTGCCGTCGTAGCTTTTGGTAAGATCCTGCACGGTAACGACAAGGCGGCCTGCATGCGGTGCGCGGGGAAATGAGAAGTGTATTTTTTTTAGCGTTTCCGGCAGTTCGATACGCGCTATGCGGTCAAGCATTTTCTGCCGTTCCTGCGCCTGCGCCGCCTTGGTCGCTTTGGCGCCAAAACGGCGGATAAAGTCTTCAAGCTTGCGTATTTCTTCCTGCTGCTGCTCATAGCGGGCAATAAGGCTTTCAAGTTCTGTTTTGCGCACCTGTTCGTACTGGCTGTAGTTTCCCGGGTACAGGCGCAGTTCAGCGTTAAAGAGCTCGTACACCTCGCTGATCGTTACGTCAAGAAAATAGCGGTCGTGGCTCACAAGCAGGAATCCGCCTGAGTAGTCTTTGAGGAACTGTTCAAGCCAAGTGCGCGCCTCAAGGTCAAGGTAGTTTGTCGGCTCGTCAAGGAGCAGAATGTCTGGATGCTGCATAAGCACTTTTGCAAGCGCGATGCGCATCTGCCAGCCGCCTGAAAACTCCTGCGTCTGGCGGTCCAGGTCGCTGTGCGAAAAGCCAAGCCCGAGCAATATCTGCTCCGCTGCCGCAGACCGGCGGTACCAGCCGCTTTCTTCAAGCTGCGTAACCAGTTCGTGATAGCGTTCAAGGAGCTGTTCTGGTTTCTGCGGATTCTGCGCAAGCAGATCCCCGATGCGGTCGCGTTCCGCTTCAAGCTCATAGCCGAATGAAAACGCGCGGTCCGCCTCCTCTCTGAGCGTGCAGCCCTGGTGGGTAATGCCTGACTGCGGCAGGTACGCGATGCGCGTGCCTTTCTGCACCGCCTGCTCCCCGCTGTCAGGCGCGATGATGCCGGCGATTACCTTTATGAGCGTTGATTTGCCCGAGCCGTTCGCACCGGTGAGCGCTGCTTTTGTGCCTGACTGCAGCTTTACCGATACGTTTTTAAGAATATCCCTGTCGCCGAACGCGAGCGATATGTGTGTAAACTGAGCGAAAGCCATTATGCCACCCTGTTATGTGCGGCGCCGGTCA
Organism: Candidatus Treponema faecavium; assembly: GCA_019113455.1. Classification (GTDB taxonomy): domain Bacteria; phylum Spirochaetota; class Spirochaetia; order Treponematales; family Treponemataceae; genus Treponema_G; species Treponema_G faecavium. The sequence goes on from DXHG01000152.1 coordinate 2,249, forward strand.
TTTGGAAAAGAACATGACGACGGGGCTTGCGCTGCGCTGGCGGACAATATTGTCTCGGATTGCGTTTGCGTTGATCGTTTCCATAGAAAGGCCGTTTTCCTGCAGCCGGTACAGGAAATACACCGGCTGTTCGCTGCCGTCAAAGTGCAGTTCAATAACACCGTCGTAGTCGTCTTCAATGCCGCCTGCCAGGAAACACGTGAACGCCGCGCTGCCCTGCGCCGCACTGCCGGCAGGAATTACCGACGGCACGAGCATGTCAAAGCCGTTCCACTCAAACCGTGAATTGCCGGTAAATCGTATCTGCCCGTAGTTGCTGCTCGTGTATACAGGGCCGCTGTCAGCAAGCCGCTCGTACAGCGCCGCGCGCCGGTTCTGTTCGCCGCGAATAAGCTCCGGCACGGATTGCGAGAGCGTGATAAAATCATACGCGGTGGGTCTGCCCATTTCGTCAACGTAATGCACGACGATGTAGGACTCGGAGCGTATCGTAATCGAAAGCGGCGTATCGGTAAAGTAATACTGATTTCCGCTTCCTTTGCGTACGCCGGCATACGGATATCTGAGCGTAAGCCCGTTGAGCGTGAGCTTTATCTGGCCGCTTGCCGCCCCGGGGTCAAAGCCATATTCGGGTTTCATCTTGTCCAGATCGATGCGCCGGTCCTGAATCATTGCGGCATATGACTCAGGATACCACTGCGCGGCGAGCACTGCGTTCAGCCGCTCGTCTGCGGCAGGTTCTGAGTCGGCGGTTTCAGCAGCGGCCTGCGCCTGCTCCGCGTCGGTTATGTCGAATAATCTCAGATTGTATGAATAGCACCATCCTTCTGTTCCATCGGACGTGAGTACGCGCAGCCATTCTCCGGGCAGCTCGTTCTGGCCTGACATGACGCGCGTACCTTCTCCCTTATAGAGGACTTTTATCACCTCGTCCTGCCGCAGACGGTACACCTGCCGCGCAACGCTGTCAGCATCTGCTCTGACGGGGAGGCCGTCCGTGGCGACGCGCGCGTACTGATGGCGGTACTCTGCGTAGCGTTCGGCGTCCTGTTCCGCCTGCCTGCGCGGCGCCGGTTCGGTGAGCTGCCAC
>DXHG01000153.1 GCA_019113455.1 Candidatus Treponema faecavium
TGTTTTCGGGTTGCGTGCAAGTATGTCTGAGTGTTTTTCTGAAACAGGGCTTCGTTTTGCGTGCCGCCAGTGTTCTCATTGCTGCCGGCATGAACCGGGGTTTGTGTATGTATCGGCACGTGATTTGAGCCGGTTATGCCGGTATTTTTCGCTCTGCCGCGCTGATTTTATCAGCACATACTGCCGGTGGGTTGAGTATTATGACGGCACTCACGTATTATGCCTTAAAGAAAAACCCGGGTATGACTGTATTCTGTGGGACTGCGGCTGCACCGCCTATGAGGCGCGGCCGGTGCAGTGCTCAACCTATCCGTTTTGGACGCATATCGTAGCGAATAAACGCTCGTGGGAGCAGGAAGCCCTTTCCTGTCCGGGCATAAACGAAGGCGCCGTGCATACTTGGCAGGAAATTGAACAAAAACGCCGTTTATATGAAACGAATACGCCGCTGCGCCGCGGAGAGGAGTAAACCGATGAAGATGACTTTTTGGGGCGTGCGGGGGTCTCTTGCCGCTCCGCAGACGGCGCTTCAGATACAGGATAAGATTACCGCCGTTGTGCAGCGCATTTCGGCAGCCGATATACAAAGCCCTGACGCGCGGCAGTTTTTTTTATCGCAGCTGCCGGCATGGCTGTACGGCACAGCAGGCGGCAATACGCCGTGTACGGAACTGGAAACCGACAGCGGCACGCATATTATTCTTGATGCGGGTACGGGGCTGCGGGAACTGAGCGTGTCAAAACACGCTCAGTCTGTGCGTGAATGGCACCTGTTTTTATCGCACTATCACTGGGATCACATTCAGGGGCTGCCGTTTTTTACCTGCGCCTATAACCCGCAGGTGCGCCTGCATATCTACGGACAAAAAACAGATATGCACCAGATACTGTCGGCACAGATGTCCGCGCCGTATTTTCCGGTTTCGTTTGACGACAGCTTTTCTGACCGCGCGCTGTTTCATCCGCTTGAAGACGGAGACATGTTTGAACTCGGCAGCGCGCTTGTGTCGTGCCGCAGGCTCAATCATCCCGGCGGTTCTTTTGCGTATTCGTTTGAAGAAGGGCAGAAAAAGTTTATTTACGCGACAGATGTGGAGCTGACGAACGGGCAATGCTGCGTCAAACCGGAGCATGATTTTTTTAAGCATACTGATATACTGGTGTTTGACGCGCAGTATACGGAACTTGAAGCCGGCATAAAACGCAACTGGGGGCATTCTGCGTTCGGCGATGTTATCGATTTTGCCGAAAACCGCGGCGTAAAAAAAGTGTATTTCTTTCATCACGATCCGGCATACAGCGACAAGCAGCTGTACGCACAGCTTGACGCGGCGCGCAGATATATCGAGGTGTCGCAGAAAACGCTCGCCGTCGATCTTGCGTGCGAGGGCAAAACGGTTATCGTCTGATATGAAAATATTTCGTGTGTGCATAACTATTGTGGTGTCGCTGGCAGCGGCGGCGCTTATCGCAGCGATTGCCGCAGCAGGAACAGCGCTTTACCTGCTGAGTCCTGTTTCACACAGCGCTGATGATGCGCCCGTACGCTTTGAAGTGGCTGAAGGAACTTCGGTGCGCGCCGCGGCGGCGCGTCTGGCTGAGCTTGGCCTCATACGGAACGCGGATGTGTTTTCGCTGTATGCGCGCTATCGCAATCTGGTCATAAAGACCGGTATTTATGAAATACCGCCTTTGCTCGGCGTGCCCGAGATTTGCGCGCTGCTGGAATCGGGAAAGCAGGAGTATATCACGTTTGTCGTGCCTGAAGGGCTCACGCTTTCAAAAATTGCGCGCCGGCTTGAAGACGCAGGCATCATGACCGGAGCGCAGTTTATCGCCGCCGCGCATGACGCGGCGATGCTTGCCGAGTACGGCATACCGGCGGACAGTTTTGAAGGATTCCTGTTTCCTGATACGTATTTTCTTGAACCTGATATGCAGCCTGAGCGGGTGGTGCGGATGATGGCGGATACGTTTTTTGCGCGCATTGCTGATATAGAACAGGCGGACGGCATGAGTGCAGCGGAACTGTACGATACGGTGATTCTTGCTTCTATCGTGGAGCGGGAATACCGGATTGCCGATGAGGCGCCGCTCATTGCGAGCGTCTTTAAAAACCGCCTGCGGGAGCATATCGGCCTGTATTCATGTGCGACTGTTGAATATATCATAACGGAGATACACGGGCTGCCGCATCCCGATGTTATCACGTATGACGATCTCGAAGACGACAATCCGTACAATACGTATAAATGGGCGGGGCTGCCGCCGGGGCCTATCTCTAATCCCGGACTTATCGCGCTTAAAGCGGCGTTTGATACGCCTGAGACAGATTATTACTTTTTCCGTCTCATAGACGAGACAAACGGCGCGCACTATTTTTCCGAGAGTTTTGATGAGCACACGGAGGCAGGCCGCGTGCTGCACACAAAAAAGGCAGCGGGCAGCTGATGTACGCAAGAATATCGGCTGAAACAATACAGCAGGTAAACGACCAGACGGATCTGGTTTCACTCATCGGAGAATACACGCGCCTTGAGCGCAGAGGCTCTGAATGGTGGGGCTGCTGCCCGTTCCATTCAGAAAAAACGCCGTCGTTTCATGTGGCGCCTGACAAGCATCTGTATCATTGTTTCGGCTGCGGGCAGGGCGGCAATGCGATTTCGTTCTGCATGGAAATGGAAAAAATATCGTTTGCCGATGCGGTTAAGGAACTCGCGCAGAAAGCCGGTATTGAAATCAAATATGACGGCAGAAACGCCGCGCCTCAGCAGCAGGATGAATCTGGGGCCAAGCAGAAAGAACTGTACAAGGAGCTGTACTCCCGCATGGCAGGGACGTTTCAGTTCCTTTTAACGCAGACAGAAGCAGGCAGATTTGCGTATGACTATGTTAAACGCAGAGGAATTTCTGAAGAAACGGCGCGCACATTCATGCTCGGATACGCGCCCGCGGACCGGATGTGGCTGCGCCGGTTTCTTGAAGGCAAGCATTACAGCGCCGGTTTTCTTGATGAATCGGGATTGTTTTCAAAAAAGAATCCGAGAAGCGCGTTTTTTTATGACCGGCTGCTGTTTCCCATTTTTGACCGGAGAGGAGATGTTGTTGCGTTCGGCGGGCGTATTCTGCACGGAGACGGGCCGAAGTACCTGAATACGGGAGATCTGGTACAGTATAAAAAGGGCGAGACGCTGTATGCCTTTAATTTTGCGCGTCAGACTATGCGCGCTGAAAAAGCGGTGATTTTTTGCGAAGGATATATGGATGTTATCGCATATCACCAGTGCGGCATTGCAAACGCAGTTGCGCCATTGGGAACTGCGCTCACCGAGCAGCAGCTTGATCTGGTGCGCCCGTTTGTTGATACGGTGCTGCTGTCGTTTGACAGCGACGGCGCCGGCCGCGCCGCCACGCACCGCGCGATTCTTTTGTGCCGCGGCGCAGGTCTCACGGTTAAAATCATCAGGCTGTCTGGCGGCAAAGATCCGGCAGAAATCATGCTGAACGAGGGTGCTGAAAGCTTGACAAATTCCGTGCGGAATGCGATACTAGACAGCGATTATTTGTTGTCTGATTTGAGAAATACGTATCAGGTCGATACACCTGAAGGAAAAACGAAAGCCGCGCTTGCGTTTTTTCCGTATATAGATTCACTGCAGTCGGATATACAGAAAGAAACCTGTCTGGACTTGTTGTGTCAGACGTTTAGTTTGAAGCCGGAGGCTGTCAGAAGAGACTTTAATAACCGTGATGCGGCGCAAAAGAGGATTGAAACACGGCAGCAGACTCAAGAAAGACCGGAAATAACAGAAAAAATCAAATTAAATGCAGAAATCCGCTCTCTTTTGGCTGTTATCGCAAACCTCGATTTTTATCCGCAGGTACGGTTATCGCTGTCTGTTGATGATTTTGAAGATCCGGTGGCGCGGGATATGTTCATTATGCTTGAAGAGTGTTATCGTTCTGACGCTATGACGTACAGTAATATCCTTGCTAAATGCGATGAGGCAGCCGGCAAGCTTATTACGAGCGCTGTAATGTCCGGCGAATATGGGGAAAACAGCCGTAAAACAATAGAAGATTGTATCCAGCTGATACAAAAGAACAGTCTGATACGAAAGAGAGACCGGTTGGTTAATAGAATACGGCAGTGTGTTCCCCGCGATAAAGCAGAACAGGACGAACTTGAAGCCATGATTCTTGAAAAAATGAGCATTGATTCTGAATTGAATAAGCAAAAGGAAATGAGTGATGACAGATCAAGAGCTTGAATCTGCGGTTGCAAAACTGCTGGCGTATGCCAGTGTGCGGAAATTGCTGACGTGGGATGAGTTGTCTGAATTCATACCGATTGATGTACAGCAGTCTGATAAAATGGACGGCATCCTTGTTGAACTTGCAAAACAGAATATTCAGCTTCTGGAAGAGAACATTGATGATCCGGACGAAGAAGCGGATGATGACGTTGATGATGATATTGTAACTGAAGATACGGAAGATGTTGACGCTGCAAAGGCTGACGACAGCGACCGCAAGCGGCTGATATACAGCGATAAAGATTCCGGCACAGACGATCCGATCAGGCTGTATCTGCGTGAAATCGGCAAAGAAAACCTTTTGACGGCTGAACAGGAAGTAGAACTTTCAAAAAAAATGGAAGACGGAGAAAATATCATTAAAGATGTGATAAAGAATTCCGGCATGATTATTCCTGAGTTTTTTACCATTGCGCAGAAGGCGTTTTCACGCATTGATCCGCACGAGGCGGGCAAACCGCGCAAAGAAATAAATGAAGAAATGGCGGAAAAAAGACGGCTGCGCATCTGCTACAGCGAACACTTAAAACCTATATTATCCGAAATGAAGCAGTATGTAACGCTCAAGAAAAAGCTGTATGAGAGCGATCAGTCGCTGAAAATATTTCAGAATGAAACGCTTATGCGACTGAAAGCAAAAATTCTGCCTGAACTGCAAAAGATTACTATTCAGTCTGAAGAAATAGAACGTTTTTCAGGGCGGTTTACCGATGCAACAAACCGTATTGCCGAATTCCGCAATCGGCAGGAAAAAAAAGCAAAGGAGCTCAGGCTTTCTGATTACAACAGCGATCTGCGCGGATTGGGCAAACGGCTCGCCGTAAAAACAGAGCGGGAAAAACTTGAACAGGAACTGGGTATGCCTGCCGACGAGATCCGCGATGTATACACGCAGATTCAGAAAATAGACCGAAAGCTCAGGCATCTTGAATATGAGTTTGAAAACGACGTATCCGAAATACTTGAGATGGCAAAGGAGATTGGGCGCGGACAGCGCATGATGGATCAGGCAAAAAACCGTCTGATCAATGCGAATCTGCGTCTGGTCGTATCAATCGCGAAGAAGTATACCAACCGCGGTCTGCAGTTTTTTGATTTGGTGCAGGAAGGAAACATCGGTCTTATAAAAGCTGTTGAAAAGTTTGAATACCGCAAAGGATATAAGTTTTCTACATATGCAACATGGTGGATCCGCCAGGCAATTACACGCAGTATTTCAGATCAGGCGCGCACAATACGCGTTCCTGTACACATGATAGAGCAGATCAATAAAGTTGTGCGCGAGTCGCGCCAGCTTATGCAGCGGCTTGGCAGGGAACCGACTGACGATGAAATTGCCGCTCAGCTGGGATGGCCGGTAACGCGGGTAAAGCAGGTAAAAAATGTCGCGCGGGAACCTATTTCTCTTGAGACGCCTATCGGAGAAGAAGAAGATTCGCTTTTGGGAGATTTTATAGAAGACAAAGAAGTTGAAAATCCCGCGATTCAGACAGCATATACGCTGCTGCAGGAACAGCTGCAGTCGGTGCTGTCGACATTGCCGCCGCGTGAACAGGAAGTGCTGAAAATGCGCTTTGGACTTGACGATGGGTATTCGCTTACGCTTGAAGAAGTAGGGCTGTGCTTTAATGTTACCAGAGAGCGTATCAGGCAGATTGAAGCAAAGGCGCTGCGCCGGCTGCGGCATCCGAGGAGGGCGACCGGACTGCGTGATTTTATTGATATGTAGTGTGATACTCTGCTGCAGTGTAGACATGACAATAGATATTAGTGTATATATAATAAGAGGTTTTTTACATGATAATGACGGATGTCTTTAATAAATTGAAAGAATTGCAGGACATTCTTTCAGAAAAATATGAATTGGAAGAACGCATACAAACCGCTCCGGGGAAATTGTCTGCGCAGGCAGAGCTGCTGGAGCGCATGAAGCGTGAATTTATCGATTTAAACACGTCATATGAAGCCTGCCGTGCAGCTGTTGCAGCGCTAAAAACAGAGTTGACTGAGGCTGAAGCAAGCAGAGAAGAAAGCGAGCGTGAGATGGACAATATCACGACGCACCGTGAGTATGAAACGCTTGATAAAAAAATCAAAGAGGCTTCTGAAAAAGAACAGCAATTTCGCCGTGAGCTGCAGAAAGAAGAAATCGACTTGGCAGATTTGCAGGAGCAGCTGCAGCAGCATGAGGCATTGCTTGCTACTCAGGAAGCCGAACTTAACGCGGGCAAAATGAAGCAGGATGCAGAAATTGCCGGATTTAAACAGCAGCTTGAACTTCTGAATGAGCAGGCGGCGCCGCTTATCGAAGATATAGATCCTGAGATTATCTCAAAATTTGAGCGCATTATCAAAAGCAAACATAATAAGGGGATCGTTGCAGTAAAAGGCAATGTATGCGACGGTTGTCATATGGTATTGCCGGCGCAGTTTGCAAATGAAGTTCGCTCCGGAGAAGATATAGTGTTTTGTCCGTACTGCAGCCGCATCCTGTATTATCAGGAAGCTGACGACGATACACAGTATTTTCATATGGATGATACGGGAAGTCTTGCAGATCTTGATGAAGA
>DXHG01000154.1 GCA_019113455.1 Candidatus Treponema faecavium
TTACGATACAGTATTCTAAGTACATGCTCTCTTTTCAAGTCCTTTTTACACTATCCCCTAAGAAAACGTGAAGAACCACAAAAATGCGCGCGCCAACGCAATACACACTCCGCGGGAACCCCGCAAAGAAAAACCGCCCGCGTGCAAGCGCAGCAAATACCCCGCAGTGAACCTGCAAAGAAAAACAAGCGCATACTGCGGTGCAGAGCAAATGCTCCTGCGCCGCCGGTTATCTTGACCGAGCATTGGCAGTCTTTTACAATAACGCCATATGAAGCGCACGTTTCTTTTGTTATATCTCGATACAGGCGGCGGACATAAAGCGCCTGCGGCGGTGCTGCGCTCGGCACTGCTCGAGCAGTATCCCGACGCCAGCGTGGAGCTTTTTAACGGCTTCAGCCCGTACAACTACCCGTATCACCTGATGGTTGAACGCGGCTATCATACCGCGTGCAACTACGCCCCCGGCGCGTTTTCCCTGCTGTATGAAGTCGCGCGGTTCAGACCGGTACAAAAAATCTTTGACAAGAATTTCAAGCTTGTCGCGATTCCGTATCTCAAGCGGGAATTCAAGCGGCGCGGCGTTACCGACGTGGTGTCGTTCCATTTTTTTCTTAACCCGGGAGCCCTTAAAGCGATACGCCTTCTGGGCGGCACGATACGCTTTTCGTGCGTTGTTACCGACCCGTTCACCGCGCCGCCCGTCTGGTTTTACGAGCACGGGATTCGCTACTACGTGTATACAGAACAAGTAAAGCAGACCGCCGTTTCCTGTGGCGTGCCGGAAGAAAACATAGAAATCTGCCCGTTCCTGATCAATAAGAAATTTACCGTCGAGAGTTCCGCACAGGATGCAGCCGCGTACCGGCAAAAGCACGGGCTGCCGATTCACAAGCGAATTCTGCTCCTTGCAGGCGGCGGTGAGGGATTGCCGGGCGCGATTAAGCTTGCGGCATATTACGTTAAACACGCCTATGATTTTGCCGTCGCCATCGTATGCGGACGCGATAAGTATTCAAAGCACTGCCTTGAGCTTTTGAAAGCGGCAAACCCGCAGGCTGATCTGCATATCTTCGGCTTTGTCAATTTTATGGACGAGCTCATAAAATCGTGCGACTGCGCCGTGATAAAAGCCGGTGCCGCGACGCTCATCGAAGTACTGAAAACAAAAAAACCGGTTATTATCTGTTCCTATATACATGGGCAGGAACTGGGCAACGTACAGTTTATTATCAATAATGACATCGGCTGGTTTATCCAGAAACCGGAGCAAATATACAAAAAGGCTGAACACCTTTTCTCGGATCCGGCATATTATGAATCGGTGCGCACTAAACTCGATACGCTTAATCTGAATACCGATGCGTCTGCCCTTGCGCGCCGCATATGGGAAGCGGGCGCGCCGGCGAATACATGAGCAAAAAACAGCGTATTCTTTTTCTGTACTTAAATACCGGCAGCGGACATCTCACGCCGGCGCGCATTCTCGCTTCGCATCTGACTGAGCGGTATGGGGACAGCGTTGAATGTATGCTGCTCAACGGCTTTTCGCCCAAGCAGTATTTTTCCCGTCTGCTTTTTGAGCGCGGCTATCACTTTACCAATACGTTTATTCACGGCGCGTATTCCGTGTTTTACGACATAAACACGATACCGTGCGTACTCAGGCTCACAACGCTTTTAACGCTCGTGCGGACGGCGCCGTTTCTGGCACGCTATATCCGAGAACACGGCATCACCAAAGTTGTCTGTCTGCATTTTGCGCTCGGCCCTGCAGCAAAAAGCGCGCTGCGCACGCTGGGGAACACGATTCCGCTGATACTGATTGTTACGGATCCGTTTACGGCGCATCCGGCGTGGTTTCTTGTAAAGCGCGCGCAGTATATCGTGTTTTCTCACATGCTCCAGGAACAGGCGCGCCTGCACGGCATACGGCACGCGGCGGTATTTCCCTTTATTCTGAAAAAAGAATTCGCACGTTTCCCTGAGCTGCCGCCTCCCGCACCGCAGAACGAAGTGCAAAGCGGAGCTTCGCCGTTTCGCGTGCTGATTGCAGGCGGCGGCGAGGGGCTTCCGGGAATGGTCAGGCTCGTACGCTATATCGCGCGCCAGCAGGCGGCAGGCGAAACGCCCCGCATTGAGCTCACGGCTGTCTGCGGCAATAACCGCGTTGCGTACAGGCGACTCATGCAGATACAAAAAAAGTACGGCTCGTGCAGTCTGCATGTGCTCGGATACGTGCAGACAATGCCTGAGCTGCTGCGGAACGCCGATTGCATTGTAAGCAAGGCGGGGGCTTCAACCGTCTTTGAGATAGCATCATGCTGCAAACCGGTTATCTTTTGTACCTATATACATGGGCAGGAACTGGGCAATGTGCGCTTTGCTGTACAAAACGGTATCGGCTGGGTTATCCGCAAACCGGCAGATATTTACCGCAAGCTGTGCAGCCTTGCCCAGTCGCCGCAGCTATGCCGTGCCGCGTCTCAGGCAGCCGCACAACTCAATGTGCGCTCTGACCTTGACGGTATAGGGCGCTTTATTGTTGAACTGTAAGTGGCTGCGGCGTTTCGGCACCGGCAAAGCGCTCCATAACGCGGCCGGCAGCGGCAAACCGCTTGACGCAGCGCTTTTCAACCGCCTCGCGTATGAGCCCATCCGCGTCAAGCGCTGCGTAAAGCCTGTTCGCTTCCTGTATGCCGGCATGGAGCACCGGATGGCGCGGAGAGAACAGCACGCAGCAGTCTTCGTACGGCAGTATCGAAATCGGATATGTGCCGATCTCCTCGGCTGTTTGTATTATTTCTTCTTTATCAAGCCCGATAAGCGGACGCAGCAGCGGCCGTTCGCTCGCCGATTCCGTAACCGCGAGATTCTCCACCGTTTGGCTTGCCACCTGCCCGAGGCTTTCTCCCGTGATAATGCAGTCCGCGTGAATATGCTCTGCGACGAGATTTGCAGCTTTCATCATGCACATGCGCAAAAGCAGCGTGCTGTATGCTTCAGGCGCACGTTCCTTTATGCGCATCTGCACTTCGGTAAACGGCGCAATATGTATGTGCGTGCTGACACCGTAGCACGCAAGAACGGCAGCGAGGTCTTCCACTTTCTGCTGCGCCTCCGCAGACGTATACGGCCACGCGTGAAAATACAGGCAGTCTACTTTCATTCCGCGGCGCATCATGCGGTAGCCCGCAACGGGCGAATCGATGCCGCCCGATAAAAGCAAAAGACCTTTTCCGCCCGTTCCCACCGGAAGGCCGCGGCAGGAGCGGTGCTTGTCGCAGTACACAAAGCAGCGGTCGCGCACTTCGACGCGGATAACCGCATCCGGACGGTGCACGTCAACCTGCAGGATGCCTGAATCAAACACGGCGCCGGCGGCTTCCCTGCTTATTTCATACGAAGTAAGCGGAAAGCCTTTATCCGCGCGGCGCGTCTCTATTTTATAGGTTTTTGCGCCCGCCGCCTGTGCTTCGCGCGCTTCCTCATACACCGCCTGTGTAATTGACGCGATGTTCTTTTCGCAGACGCGGGCGCGCGCCCAGCCGGTTATGCCTATCATGTGCGCGAGCGTGAACTCTATCGCGGCGGCGGCAGACTCAGGTCCTTCAACATACATGCGCCCGGCACGCAGCTGTACCGACACGGGCAGTCCTTTCAAGTATTGGCGCACATTAGCGGTCAGGCGCTGTTCAAACTCTCTTTTATTGGAACGCTTGAGCGTCAGTTCGCCCAGTTTTGCCAAATAAGTTACAGTCGACATACGTACAGTGTAGCTGTTTTTTTTGTTTTTGTCAGCGCGCGCAGCTTGTTTTCTCCGCGGGTCTCCCGCAAACAGCCGTACGTGCCAGCTGCACAGTATACTGTATTCATGCTAGTATACAGCGTATGATACTCACTGTTTGTCTCAATCCCACACTGCAGAAAACGCTTTTGTTTTCCGCGATTAAAAAAGACGCGGTAAACCGCGCCGTTTCGCAGCGGTGGGACGCCGCAGGCAAAGGCATGGACGTAAGCCGCGTGCTCACACAGCTTGGCTGCACTGTGCTGCACCTCACGCAGGCAGGCGGCGATTTGTACGATATGTTCCGCCGCATGGCGGAGCAGGACGGCGTACCGCTTGCCGCGGTGCGCACGGACACGCAGATACGCTGCTGCACAACGCTCATCGAGCACGCACCTGATACGGGATGTACCGTCACGGAGCTCGTCGAAGAAGGGGACGCCGTACCTGACGGTACGCAGGAACGCGTATTCTCTCTGTTCCGCGAACACGTATCCCGCGCGGACTGCGAGGCTGTTGTCATCTCAGGCAGCAAGGTAAAAGGGTTTTCGGATACACTGTTTGCAGACATGGCGTCATACGCGCTTTCAAACAAGGTTCCCGTCATAGCCGATTACCGCGGCGCCGATTTGCGGCACACGCTTGCGGCGGTAAAAACATGTGAACCGCGCGCGCCGCTTATCATAAAGCCAAACAAAGAAGAATTCTGTCAGACATTTCTGCCGGATACAGGCGCGGAAATCATCGGAGAAGACGCACTGTGCGCCGCGGTGATGCGCGCCGCATCGGAGCATAACTGCACCGCTGTAATCACACAGGGAGCAGGTTCGGTTATTTCATGCGACGGCACGGCGGTTACACAGACGCCGGTACCTGTGCTTGCGCCGCATCAGATCGCAAACACGACCGGCTGCGGCGATGCGTTCGCCGCCGGTTTGTGCGCGTCTTTAGCACAGGCGCGCAGTGCATACGGCCGGGCTCGCTGCATTAACCATCACCGGCATTATGACGATATGTATAATATGCCGGTTTTTATATATAAGAAAAAAATAGCCGCTGCGTTTCTCGCCGTATTTCTGAGTGCAGCGGCGCAGCAGGTTCCGCTTGCAGCGCAGCAGCTTGCGCAGGGAGCCGCCGCCGAGACAGGCGTTGTCTCTGTGGAACAAGCCAATGCTGCCGCCGCTGTTCCTGCCCTGCCCGCGTACAGCACAGACATTCCCGAACAGCTTGCCGGTGTATGGGCAAACACAAACCGGCTTGTCCAGTTTGACGCGGCGGCAGACGGCGCGTCAAACACCATTACGCTGAAACTGTTTTACGGCTGGTATTACGACCGCGCCGCCGCTCCCGCGTCAGAGGACAGCAGCATGCGGGACAGAAACGCCGCGTCAGCGCCCCAGGCGCAGCACATACCGGTGCAGTTCAGAGAGCTCTGCGAACCGTCCGCCGCAGGCGGCGCATGGGAGCTGCTGCTTGAGTACAGCGGCGGCAAAGACGCCGTACCCGTGCCCGCCGCGCGCATTGGAGACGGCCTGTATCTCGATTTTCTTATTCGCGGTTCAGCATACGAGGCGGAAACAGCGCTCCAAGAAAACGGCGGCATGACGGGTTTCTGGCGCGCGGGCGGCAATGCAAGCGGTATTCTCATCTCGCCGCCGATTATCGCGCCTGAAGTATCGTGCTACTATTACGCCGCGCCTGACGCAGTGTACCGGCTGCGCTACTGGCGCACGGACGCGGCATACGAGCAGGTGCAGGCAACGTTTGCCGCTGATGGAAACGAATATTCCGTTGATAAGTTTCTTGTTATCGGAGACACCGTATACACCTGCGTTACAGGCAGGGCAACGGCGATACGCCATGTTGAGCGGCTAGAGTCCGTGCCGCAGGCCGTTGTATCCGATGACGGCAGGCTCTGCAGCTTTGCCGGTCCGTACCTGACGTATTCACAAGACCAGCGCAGCAGCGCCGAACAGACCGCAGACGCCAACAGCCGAAAAAAGCCGCTCCCGCCTCCACCGGTGCAGCCTTCGCATCTTGATTTTCACTACGACGAAATAGAAGCGCTGCGCCGCTACACGCCCGGCCTGTAGCGGCACAGCGCCGCGGTGCACGCGTGTGCTGTCAAACCGCGGCGGAATCGGCCGCCTTAAGCATCTGTGTTTCCCACTCAAGCAAATATGCTTCGCCTTCGGCATTATTCCCGCATATATCGCACATAATACGGAACACCGGTTCCGTGCCGCTGCCGCGCATCCACATGGACGCAATATCACAG
>DXHG01000155.1 GCA_019113455.1 Candidatus Treponema faecavium
TATCGCGTTTTTGGGATTTTCGCTTGCGGCGATAAGACCGGTAAGCTTACCCATCGCTACTTCTTCCGCGTGACTGGGGCCTGAAATATAGACGGTATTGTGCAGATACTGCGCGCCGAGCGTTTCTTCGAGCGTCTCAAGAATCAGACGCGGCCCGCGTTCGGAGGGAATAAAGCCTTTCGACAGCACGCCGATGCACAGCTCGCCGGAGGCAATTTCCGGCATATCGAGCAGCTGACTCACCGTTGATGCAAGATACAGCGAAGGGCTTGCCAGTATCAGGAATTCCATACCGGTTACGCATGCGCGTATATCTGTTTCCGCCGTTAACCGCTCGGACAGCCGGAATCCCGGCAGAAACCGCGTGTTTTCGTGTTTCGTATTGATTGCGTCGGCAACGTCCTGCTCGCGCGCCCATATCTGTACTGTATGCCCGCCGCGGGCAAGCGCCTGTGCAAGACCGGTTCCCCAAGCCCCCGCTCCTATTACTCCAATACGCTTTTCGTCCATGCGCAACCTCCCTGCTATACCGAATATACGCTGCTGTCAGTACCAATGCGCGCTCTCGTCCTTCCAGTCAAATAACTCATCCTCAGCAAAAAACAGCGCTACTTCGCGCTCTGCGTTTTCAGGAGAATCGGAGGCGTGCATCACGTTGTGCTGGGTGTGCGCGCAGTAATCGCCGCGAATCGTGCCCGGCGCCGCCTCAAGCGGATCGGTTGCACCGGTAAGCCTGCGGACAATAGAAACACAGTTGTCTCCCTGCCATGCCATCGCGACGACCGGCCCAGACGTAATATACGACACAAGCGGTTCGTAAAAATGTTTTCCGGCATGATCCGCATAGTGCTCTGCGGCAAGTTCGCGGTCTATGCGCAGCATTTTCATGCCGATCAGCTGCAGGCCTTTGCGTTCCAGCCTTGAAATAATCTCACCGGCGATACGCCTGTTCAGCACGCCCGGCTTTAACATGGTAAAACAGCGTTCCATAATGATTTAGACTCCTTTACTGAGTGCGTATTATATCAAAACGGATAGCGAATAACAAGGATACGAACAGGGGTATCGGACGCGTGTGTTTACGCTGCACGCGCGGGGTGGTTTCTGCGCTTGCACGCGGCTTTTTGCTTTCTTATTCTCTGTAATTTGTTTTGGGGAGAGAGGAGCCTCTCTCCTTCAGAGGCGGGGTCTCCTCCCTTCCCAAACCCTTCTCTCCTCTCCAGCACTGCAGCCTGGAGTACCGCGCCAAATCGCCATGACCTGCAAGTCAAGCTGCCGCGGTCGTTAAGTTAAGTTGACCCAGCCTGCAAGGCAAGCTGCCATGACCTGCAATCCAGCGCATACCTGTCTAGCAAGACGGCGCAAAATGGCATAAAATAGGCAAGTCATGTTTACGCAGGCGCAGAAAAAGAATACGGTACGCAAAACGACTCTCCTTACCTTTGTACAAACGGTCTTTCTGTCTGCGTCTTTTTTTATACAAAATGATCTGCTCACGTATGCCGCCGCCTGCGCATTCAACTTTATGATGTCGGTTATACCGGTAGTGATGATGATTCTGTCAGTGCTGCTGCGCCTGCTGCACACCGCGCCCGAACTGCTTGCCGGTTTTATGCCGGCAGAGCCGTCCGCTGACAACCTGTTTTCAGTAAACCGTATGGCGCAGGCGCTCGCAGCAATGGAGCACACCGGCGTGCTGTTTGAAATTATCGCCGGTGTTTCGCTGTTCCTGATGGCGCGGCGCTTTTTTGTCTCAGTGATGACCGGCCTTTCCTGTATTTTTCACCGCTACGCGCCGGAACGCCCGATGATTGTAACGCTGCTTTCTCTCGCGGGAGAAGTGCTCCTTATCATTATCGTTTCCGTGCTGATTGCAGCGGTTACCGCCGCGCAGCCGCTGCTCAATACGGAACTGCTTTCCGCGTTTATACCGCAGGTACTGCAGGACATGCTTGAACAGCTTTTGTATTTTGTACCTGACACGCTCTTGTTCTGTTTTGTAACCATATGCTACCGCGCAGGCTCGCGTACTTCGCCGCGTCTGTACCTGTGCGCCGCCGGTGCACTGTGCTGCACCGTGTCTTTTGCGGCGGTACGTATAGCGTTCAGGCTGTTCCTTGACATGAGCCGCTATAACCTTATTTACGGCGTGCTCAGCGGCACGATTGTGCTTCTGCTCGAGGTGTTTATCTTTTTTGTGCTCTTCTTATTCTTTGCCCAGTATATTTTTGTGCTGCAGTTCTTTGACGATCTCCTGCTTGCAGAGCTCTACCTGCTGCCCGACCGCAGCACGCTTAAGCCTGTTCCCGCACTGCGCAGACTGCTTTTTATCAATCCGGCGCGGCTCATGCAGAACGACGGCGCGGTCTTTTACTGCGCTCCCGACGCAGTTATCTATCAAGCGGGAGACGCGGCAGACAGCGTGTTTTATATCGCCGAAGGCACGGTGGAACTCTTACAGCCAAACCGTGTACGTTTTTATGAACGGGGGCAGTTTTTTGGCGAAGTTTCGGCGCTGCTTCCGCAGCAGCGACTCGCAACTGCGCGCGCGGCAACAGCCGTGCAGCTGATACGCATAGACCGCGGCGCGTTTATGCGCATGGCGCAGTCAAATCCCGACGTGAGCAAAAAAGCGCTTGCGCAGATTATGTCGTTCACGTCTTACCGGTAAAGCACGCGGCGATGCTTATCTGTCAGCCTGCCGAATCCAATACAGAAATTCGGCGCCGCTCACGGTTCCGTCCGGCATAAAGTGGATACCGTCAGGCAGGCTCATCAGTTCGTTTTCTATACATCCGGCAGCGGCGGTAAAAATCGGGGAATCGAGCGCGACATCCGGTATCGGACTTTCTGTAATGCGCATTTCCGCATACAGCGCCGCGTAATCCGTGTCTATCCTGCGCCGCCGCGCGTACAGATTCCAGATATACTGCGCGCAGATGCCGCGCGTTACCGGCAGCGGTTCTGCAATCGCTGCGGCGGGAAGCAGTTTTTGTTCCGCCGCCTCACGGCGCAGTTCCGCAGCAGACAGCAGTTTTCCGCCGGTTATAAACTCCAAAAGAGACGTTTCAGCCTGCGTAATCAGCAGCACGCCGTCCGCATCAAGCGCAGCAGCGGTCAAATACTCGGATGCGTCCGTATCGCCTGAAGCGGCGGACGAGCTCAGACGCAAATTCCATGCGGTATCGCGTACGCTGCCGTATGCGCTGCGGTATCTGCCGCCGAGCACTAAAAAAGCTGCGTCGAACTGCGCTGCAGAAACGCTGTACGCTTTAAGCTGATAATTGGCCACGGCCTGCTCCAGCAGCAAAAACGCCGCGTTGTCTCCCGCAGACGGGAGCATCTCCTCAATTCGGGAAAGCCGCACCGCCGCGTCATCTTCAAGACGCAGCCCGAGAATCAGCGTCTGTACTTCATCAGGAGCAAGGCTCGCGGCCGTTTCGTACAGCCGCCTGGCCCGCGGCGTATTCCCATCCAAAAGCGCGGCCCGCCCCTGCAGTGCCGCCAGATGCGCCTGCATTTCCTGATTTTCCGCCGCGGCGGAAGCCGCCGCAAGCTCTTCATACAGCGCATCAAGTTCAGCCGTCTGCACCGCAGCTCCGTGCAGACGTTCGCCATCAAGCCGTATCAGCCGTTCTTCATATCCGGCAGCTGTTTCGCTGACATCGACAGCATCATAATTAACCGGCTGCTGCATACTCGTACACCCGTACAGCATCCAGCATATCAGTGCGCACAATCCCGCGCGCGTATAACACGATATATTCATCCATACATCCTTGCAGTTTGCAGGTTACGGCATATTCCACGCCGCTATTGAATTGTCAAGAGAAAGCACAATACACTCCATCCTGCCGCCGTTTATATCCATAAATACCGGATTTCCATGCCCCGCAATGGGGAAGCCGTTAAGCAGTTCCAGCTGTTCGCTGAAGCCATATATAAGATTCGCATCGCCGCACACAAATACTTCCTGCCTGCCGTCGCCGTCGTAATCGGCCGTGCTCAGATACGGTTCACGTGCGCTCATATCCGGAATCTGTATCTGCAATACTTCTCCCGTTACAGAAACGCGGGACACGATTCCTTCCGCGGAAAGCAGATAAAAAAAACCGTCTGAGGCGCATGCGTTTCCGTAATGAACGCCGCCGAGTTCTACCGGAAATCCCGGCAACATCACGCCCGAAACATCCCAGACAGCAAAAGAACCTGACTGCGTCGTAAAGCCCACACACAGCCGTCCGTTATATTCCAGAAGCGCAGGAGAGCCGTAAGCAATCCGTGCAACAGGAATCTCGGTAATCTGCCGGTCGGGCTGAGACGCCTGAAACAGCAGCAGCTGACCCAGAAGCCGCTTGCCGTACAACGCGATAACATCGCCGCACACCGCGGGCGCTTCTTTTAATTCACCGGGAAGATTTTCAACGATAACAGAAAAAGAACCGTCAGCCGCCACCCTACACAATCTGCCGCCAGCAAGCGGAACGAGCAGGGAATCCTTGTACGCCGCCGGAGCGGCCGACGGCTGCCCGTTCAGCTGCACAGGAAAGCCTTCCACAATCTCAAGCTGTTCGCTGAGTAAATACACCGAACCTTTCTGCGAAACACCCCACACAAGCCCCGTTTTCTTTTTGACCACCGGCTCAGCAGCAGCCGCAAGCCAGCCCGCACTGTCCATCACCGCAGACGCCCGCGCGCCGGTTACCGGATTAAAGGCGCAGATACGGGCATCATCCGCAATATAGTACAGCGTCTGGCTTTCGCTGCCGGCCCCGCGTATCAGGGATGATGAAACGGCGCCGCCGCTGCTTACCGGGAATCCCGGAACCGACCGCATGGAGCTCTGCCCGCGCGCGGCGGCGGTTACCTGCACTGATAACGCACCGTCTCTCATACGGACATCGCAGCGGCCGACGGTGTACTGACGCAGGACAGCGGAGATAATCGAATCCGTCCGCAAAAAGAACGGTATGCTCTGTTCAAGGTTGTAGAACAGGCTGATCGACGTATCCGCAGTCTGCCCCTGTGAAATAAGCTGCCAGTTTTCACTGGCGGCAAGCAGATGCTCAGAGCCGCTGCCCGCATGGAGCGCTGCTATATTTTCCGCAGATTCGGAAAAGAACATATAGCCGTTCAGCACGCTGTAATACGGTTTCAGCAAATTGACGCCGAGCCCTTTCAAAAGCGCGTCCAGAAACTGCGGAATCTCGATACGCGGAATGCGAACGCCGTCAAGCAGCAGGCTGCGGTTATCGCGGACAATAAGAGACGAAAAGATATGGTCAAACACCTGCCGGCGCTTCGTTTCGTCCGCTATCTGAACTGCGAAAACCGGCGCCGGATTAGTCTCCATACCTATTACCGCATATTCTGTCCCGGTCCATGACAGCAGCAGCCCTTCCAAGTCCTGCCCAAATGTAATGCGGCTTGCGGTATCGGCTTTCTGCCAGAGCCCTTCTATATCAACGGCGGTCTGCAACAGCGGAAACAGCGACTCTTTTAACTCGGCAAGCGTGCCTATATTCAGCAGTGTGTAATATTGAACGTCAGCAGGAAGGTTCGATACAAGCGCCGGCACCGCGGAACTTTCGGCAAACAGTGGAGCAAGCGGGTTTTCCGTATTCGCCGCGATGTTTTCGGCAAACGGGACTTCCGCCGAAAACGAAACACGTTCGTCGGTAATGCCGAAGTGAATCGTGCCCAAAACACCTGTATCAAGAAGTGGGAGTACCGTTTCTGCAAGCTCATAAATAAAAGACGATTCTTCCGCATCCATTCCCTCTCCGGCGGCAAGCATCGTGCGCACGAGAAACGGAACGTCGGCGCTGACGCGGAATGAGCTCTCCGCAGGGAGGCGCAGCTGCGCTGCGATCCGGGGCGAGTAAAACGGCAGGCTGCCGCCGGCACGCATTTTTTCAAATAAGGCTTTGTCTGAAGCGACGCACAAAGCATCATTGTACGCGGCAATATACAGCGTTACGCCGCCGCTCCGGTACTCAAAATGGGATTTGCCGGCACTCTGTACGTGAGACAGTCCTTCCATCTGGAAAAAGCCTGAAAACACGGACGACACGCGCGTAACCGCAGAAAACATTCCCATTTGTATGACAGCGCCGAACGAACCGTCTTCATACACAGCGGCATCTATCCGGCGGGATGAAACGGCTTTAAAAAGCCTGCTGTTCCGCAGCGACGAAGTACGCAGCGCAAGCAGTGTTTCCCGCGCTGCGCCAAACTGCGGCTCTGCCAATACCGTATCAAGAACCGTCAGGTCAAGCATCGGGTCGAGCGCCTCACCGACGGAAGCAGTCTGCGCGAAAAGCAAAAATCCTGACGGCAGACAATCGAGCGGATCTGCCGCATCAAAGCGGCAGTACAGCAAAATGCCGCACACGGCCGCAGCAAACACCAGCAGTATGCTTGATAAGACAATGATTGTCTTCTTATTATGGGTATTGCTCATGCAGTATTTTCTGCCGTTTTGCACAGTCTGTCAAGCCGCAGAACAGCAGCATTTACTTTGCACGCTGCACGTGCGGCGGCAGTTTCGCAGTTTTGCTGCGGGGAGTTTTGCGTTTGCACGCGCGCTTTTCTCTTTCTTATTCTCTGCAATTCGCTTTTCTGGGGCGGAAGAGGCATCTCTACTTAGTCGCAGACCTGAGGTCTGCTCGTGCTTACTGCGAGGGCATTAGTCAGCGCAGAAAGCGTGCTCCCGCCCAGCCTCACACTCTCTCCTCCAGTACTGCGGCTTGCCGCGGTGCAGTAAACTGCATGATCTGCCACCGAAAATGACACAGTTTAAGCAGGGGACGTGCAAAGACAGGGAACACTAGATATAGCGGGGGTAGAAAGGGAATGGAAATACCACTGGAAAAGAAAATTGAGCTGTTGCTGC
>DXHG01000017.1 GCA_019113455.1 Candidatus Treponema faecavium
CCGACGGCAAATTTTTAGTTTGCCATTGGCAAAAACGTGCGGCTTTGCTTATGCAGGTTTAGGGTACAGTCCTAAACAAAGGAAAACAAGCGCTCATGCAAACGCAGAATCATTCCGCAGAGACCTGCGAAGAAAAAAGCCCCGCGCAAACACTGCAGCCCCAGTGGGCGCGCCTCTGTTCAATTTTCAATACGTGCCGATAATATAGACAAAACGTTTGACAAATAGAGTCTGAATAAACTATAATTCAGTAGACGATTGGGTTTTCAGAATCTATTGCTCAACAATAAAATAAGGAGTTTTGGATGAAACAGGGCAGATTTGTTTTTGTTAGTCTTGCTTTGCTTTCTTTGTTCTGCTTGCCGGTAATCGGCCAGCCAAGTTCAAAGAGTGTAGAGACCATCAAATTGGATACATTTGATGGCTCGGATGATGTAACCTGGACATGGAATGTGCAGGCAAGCCGGTTCATAACGGAAGGATATCCTAAAATGGGGTATTTCGCCGGTATGCCGAATTCGCTGCGTCCGCTCGTAGCTGAAGACGACCCTGAACCGATGGTTCTGGGCGCTCAGGCAAGCTTTGCACGCAAAGGGGATAACTGGATTGAGATTTATCCTGTAATGGAAGGCGAAGACGGTTCTTCCGGCAATTACGAAATTCCTTTTATCGGTACTGTTTCGCAGATCGATTTCTGGGTATGGGGCGCCGGATATAAATATTTCCTTGAAGTTATGGTGCGTGATGCGGCGGGCAGCGTGCATGTGCTGCCGGTAACGTTCCTGAATTTTGACGGCTGGAGGAATGTAGTAGTCAATATTCCCTCGAGCATGGTGCAGCACTCGCGCCTGCGTTCAGGTCCTGAAACGCTGGCGTTTGTCGGTTTCAGGATCAGCAGCGATCCGAACGAGTTTGTTGATGATTTTGTCGTGTATTTTGATGAACTGAAATATACAACGAATATTCTGGCTAATATCTATGACGGCTATGATCTGAGAAATGTTGATTTTGACGCCGCTCAGGGTGAAGGCGAAAGTGAAGACGGAACGGAAGCGGCTGCGGATACGGACGCTTCTACCGCTGCTGATCAGGATGTCGTTGCAGACGAAGGGGTTGCAGAATGAAGAAAATAGTAATCGGTGTATGTGCCTGTCTGTGTTCGGCAGGACTGGTGTTCGCACAGGAAGGGGTGTCGTCAAGTCTCAGCGATCCCGATCCTGAAATCATTGGCGTTGATTCGGCACGGCAGGCGCTGCGCGAGGTTTCCGTAGACCTGTTTGAGCGCGAAGGTTCCTGGAATGTGCATATTTCTCCTGATAACGGCGTAATCGCGGCCCGCCTGTTTGACGGCAGCCCTGCCGGAAAGGAGCCGCTGCCGGAAGACGCGCAGCCTGCTTCGGCATCTGCTCAGCAGGGAGATGAAACTGCTGCGCAGACATCTACAGCTGCGGAAGACTCTGCCGCTGCTGAAGGTGATGCTGCGGCAGAAAACGCTGGTACTGAAGACGCCGCTGCGGCGGGAGAAGAAGAGAGCGCTTCTTCAGAAGGCGACACAAAAGTGCTTGGCGTTAAGGTTGAATTCTTCCACCGCGGTGTGAACTCGTTCTTTGTAACAGCCGCCCGGCCGATTCCGATTGAGGGTGTAACAAAAACAGTGTCCGTGTGGGTTGCGGGCCGCAATATGGATCACGACCTGACGCTGTTGGTGCAGGATTACTTCGGCAATAATTTTGAAATCTATATGGGCGATTTGGCGTTCTCCGGCTGGAAGAAAATGACCGTTGCCATTCCTCCGTCTCTCGACGGCGAACATGGTATTGTACAGTCAAGCGCCTATTACGGCGACAGACCTGGTCTGCGCATTGTCGGGTTCCGTATCGACTGCAATCCGATGCTTGCCCGCGGCGCGTACTACGTCTACTTTGACGATCTGCGCGCGGTAACAGACCTCTACGATATTGAAAATCATGACGAAGACGACATGATGGACAACTGGTAGCAGATTGTACTTCTAAAAAAGCCGTTTCTGAATACTGTCAGAAACGGCTTTTATATTTTTAAATGCGTTCTTGTCTGTTTGTGCTGCGTGTATAGTATATCCGCCGGTGTACGGTTTTTGTTTTTGAAATCAGCGCCGCTTTATGCAGCAGCCACAGGCACCAGTTTGCGTATTTTCCCGCCTGCGGGAGTTCCGCTGTCGAAAACTCCTGCGGCAGTGAATCAGGGAGAAGCTGCAGTAAATCATATTTTGTCTTGAACAGATACGTCTGTTCATATAACCGTTCCAGTTTTTTGTCCGTTTTCTGCCAGCTGCGCAAAAAACGCCGGCTTTTGTTAGGGAGCTGGGTTGGGGCGTCGGTTTGTTCCCGTATTTCGCAGACGGCGACGCATGGCAGTTCCAGTATAAAATGCGGGTGGTCAAGAAACTGATAAATGCTGCTTAATTCGCGGCAGATCGTATAGAGCGTTTCTTTTTTGGGGCTTTTCCGACGTGTAAGCAGCGTATTGCCGCAGTATGTTTCTATATACTTTTCGCATACAAGCGGACGTACAACCGTAATCCGGTGTTCATCTATGAGCGCGGCAATTTTTTGCCGAAGGGCATGGAGCTGCTGTGTCTGTATTTCTATAATATTGCCTGTATCCGTAACAATATCGCAGACTTTATTTTGCACGTTGACTTCTGTTTTTCCGCTGTACTGTATGGCGTATGCTGTTTTGAGCGCGCGGTGCAGCGACGACTCGCTGTATGTATTGATCATAAAAACACTATACATTCGTATATGTGAAAAGTAAAGATAGGCACGTATTGCGTCCGGACGCGCCTGTTTTTACATTGACAATTTGGTTTTTGTTCGTAAAATGTATTTTAGTGGTAAATTGTGGGTGATAGTGGTAGAAAGTGGTTATGGAGTTGCCTACCGGGGAGTATCGCAACACGCTTGATGAAAAAGGAAGAATCCTTTTTCCGGCACGGCTGCGTTCTGAATTGCAGGACAATATTCTCATCGTAACGCAGGGAATCGACAGGTGTCTGTGGCTGTTTACTCCCGGTGAGTGGAAGAGCTTTTCCGGTAAACTTATGGAGTCTGCTTCTCCGTTTAATACACAGAACAGGCTTGTGCTTCGCCGCTTGATTGCGCCCGCGCAGGAAATAGAATTTGACAAAGCCGGCAGACTGTCTATTCCGCAGAGTTTGCGGGAATACGCGCAGCTGACAAAAGAATGTGTCGTGCTCGGCATCAATAAATATGTGGAACTGTGGGACTACGAGTCGTACCGCACGTATCTTTCTGAAAGCGAGCCGTCGTTTAAAGAAGCGACAGAAGGTTTGTCGGGTATCTGTTTTTAATACGGATTTCGGCTGCAGATATGGAGAGATGCGGTTTGCGTATTGTTCATACGCCTGTTCTGCTTGACGAGTGTCTATCGTTTTTGTCTCCTGAGCGTATTCCGGCAAAGGAGACGATATGGATGGTGGATGCAACGCTGGGAGAGGGCGGACATACGGAAGCGTTTTTGCAGCGGTATCCGCAGCTGCATATCATCGGTGTTGATGCGGATACCGAAATTCAGGCTAAGGCAAAGAAGCGTCTTGCGCCGTTTGGAGAGCGAGTTTGTTTTTATTCCGGATGGTTTACGGATTTTTATCATTCGTATCCGGAAAACATGGCGCGCCCTGATATAGAATTGTTTGATTTGGGCATATCGGTATTCCATTATGAGGAATCGCGCCGCGGATTTTCTTTCAGGCGGGATGAGCCGCTTGATATGCGTCTTTGCAGCACGGAAGGCCGTTCTGCAGAAGATATGGTAAACAGCCTGCCGGAGCAGGCGCTTGCCGATATATTGTACCGGTACGGAGAGGAGCGCTGCAGCCGCCGTGTTGCACATGCGATTGTTCAGGCGCGCGCAAAATCACGTATCGTGCTTGCAAGTGAGCTTGCCGAAATTATATACGAAAGCGTGCCGGCGGCATACCGGCACGGCAGTATACATCCGGCGACAAAAACGTTTCAGGCGCTGCGGATAGCGGTAAACCGGGAGCTTGAACGGCTGCCTCAGGTGCTGCCGGACGCATTCAGCGCGCTTGAAACAGGAGGGCTGTTAGGCGTTATTACGTTTCATTCGCTTGAAGACCGTCTGGTAAAGAATTTTTTTCGGGTGCTGGGCAAGTCTTGCGTATGTCCGCCGGAACAGCCCGTCTGTGTCTGCGGCGGAAAACCCTGTGCTGAAATTCTTACGCGCAAACCGGTTGTCCCTGGCGCGGCTGAGATTCAGCGAAACAGCCCGTCGCGCAGCGCAAAGCTTCGGGTGATAAAAAAAATATGCGATGCGTCTCCGTATCGGCTGAATGTAAAACGATGGGTCGGTGAGAGCGCCGTGTTTGGTGTGGGAGAAAGAGAGGTTTTATAAATGTGGAATAAGCACAGAAAACGTTTTGTGTGGGAGCTGCTTATTTGTGTGTGCGCGGGCTGTATTCCGGGAATGCTTGCGCTGAGTGTTATGCAGTCACATCGTTTTTCTCTGCTGACTGAAGAAATTACCGCGCTTGAGCAGCGGCAGTCTGATTTATTTGAAGATAATCAGCGGCTTATATCAGGAATAAGTATTCTTGGCAGTTCAGACCGTATTGAGCGTATATCGCGCGATCAGCTCGGCATGAAAAAAGCGCAAAGTGAACATATGCTGCGGATAGAAATTGTAGGATCCGGTACTCATTGATGCAGCAGGCTGAAATACGGGATACTTCTCTGCTGCCGCTTGCAGCTGTTCTGGAAGCAGTATCGGGAAGCGTGATCGCAGATAATGACAGTACAGCCGATTTCTTCTTTTATTCTGTCGCGACAGACAGCAGGCAGGCAGCGTTTGGTACGCTGTTTATTCCGCTTTTGGGAACCGAACGGGACGGACATTCCTTTATTCCTGAAGCTCTTGAACGCGGGGCTTCTGCCGTTTTGTGCGCAGCTTCGTATGCTGATGCTCATTCGGAAACGTGCGCCGCGTATCACCGTCAGTATCCGGCATGTGTGTTCATACGTGTTGAAAATACGCTCCGCGCATTGCAGCGGCTTGCCGCCCGGTATATCGCTGAATTTCCGCAGCTCAAACGTGTCGGAATTACCGGTTCCAGCGGAAAAACCACAACAAAAGAATTCTGTGCCGCCGTACTGTCTCAGCGGTATTCCGTGATTACAAATGAAGGAAACTTGAATTCGGAAACCGGTCTGCCTCTTTCTGTCTTTAGAATACGCGCAGAGCATGAAGTGGGTATTTTTGAAATGGGCATGAACCGCGCCGGTGAAATACAGGAGCTGACAGATGTGCTGCTGCCTGATTATGCGATTATTACTAACATCGGTACTGCCCATATCGGTATATTGGGCAGCAAACAGGCAATCGCTGCGGAAAAGCGGGCTGTTTTTTCGCATTTTGACGGCAGTCAGACAGCGCTTATTCCGGATGCTGACGAGTATACGGATTTTTTACGCAGCGGCGTAAACGGAACGGTTGTGTATTTCGGACCGAACGGCAGTTTGCCTGCAACCGATATCCGTGATAACGGGTTAACGGGAAGTTCGTTCTGCTATGACGGACTTGAAATACAGGTGCCGCTTCCGGGCTGCTATAATGTGTATAACGCGCTTGCCGCTGCGGCGCTGGGAAACTGTTTTGGGCTGACTGCTGCGGAAATAAAAGCCGGTATTGAACATGTTTTGTCTCTTTTTGGCCGCAGCGAGATACTGCGCGGCACATGCACCGTGATTCAGGACTGCTATAATGCAAATCCTGATTCGATGCAAAAGGCGCTGGAGCTTTTTGCGTCTCTTGAGACGGAACATAAAAAGATTGCAGTTCTTGGGGATATGCTTGAGCTTGGCGAGTATGCGCAGGAATATCATCAGCACATTGCAGCGCAGGCGATAAACTCACAGCTCGATGCAGTTGTATTTATCGGTGAAGCGATGGCGCGTGCGGCTGAAAACTGTATGCGGTCAGGCGGAACAGCGGTATATGTTTTTAAGGAAGGGCTTGCTGATTCTTCGGCGGCAGGCGCGCTGCTGCAGCGGCTTGTTCAGGCAGGCGATATCGTATTGTTCAAGGGTTCCCGCGGCATGGCGCTTGAACGGCTTGTGCCATATGTAGGTATAAACGGAAGGTCTGATGTTTAATTTTACGTTTTCTGCAGAAAAACCGATTGAAACGTCAGGCAGAGCAGATTTGCAGCTCGTTGTATCTGTGATTCTTTTGTTAGGGCTTGGTTTGTTTGCTCTGGCTGTCTGTTCCGCGTCGTATGCCGAACGCATGTTTGATGATTCAAGATATTTTATAAAACGTCAGCTGTTCAGTATTGGCATCGGTGCTGCGGCTATGATTGTATGCGCAACGGTGAATATGAACCTGATCAGACGTTTTCTGCCGGTTATCGTTGTTGTGTCTCTTGTCCTGTGTCTTTTGACATTTGTGCCGGGCATCGGTTCTGAACGGAATGGTGCACAGCGCTGGATAACGGTTCCGTTTATCGGGTCTTTGCAGCCGTCTGAAATTGCCAAGCTCGCTGTTGTATTGTTTCTTGCCAATTACTTTGATAAGCAGTATTCCCTGCAAAATGAATCAGACCGAAGCTTGGTTCAGGGGTTGCTGGGATTGGGCGTCTTTGTGCTGATTATTCTGCTGCAAAAAGATTTTTCGACGGCGGTGTTTGTTTTTACGGTCGGAGTTTTTATTATTTTTATCACCGGCTCTACGCTGATATGGGTATTGCCGCTGATAGGTGTCGGCGCTCCGGCGATGCTGCTGTTTATTTTTATGGAGCCGTATCGTGTGCAGCGATTGATTGCATTCTTTAATCCTGAGTATTCGCAGTCGCGCTGGAATTATCAGTCTATAGCTGCAGAACGCGCTGTCAGCGCCGGCGGAATATTTGGAGAAGGCCCCGGTTCCGGTTTGTTTTTTTCAAGCCGTATTCCGGAGATTCAGGCTGATTATGTGTTTGCAGGCTGGGCGGAAGCGATGGGTCTGTTTGGCGTGTTAGCGTATTTCTGTTTGCTGCTCTTTTTTTCTTATCGGGGGTTCAAAGCGGCGATGTGTGCCGCCGATCGGTTTCAGGCGTTATGTGCTGCCGGATGCACCGCGCTGATTTTATTCCAGTCGCTTTTGAATTGCGGCGTTGTCGGAGGTGCGTTTCCCGCAACGGGTATCCCGCTGCCGTTCTTTTCATCAGGCGGTTCATCAATGGTGATTACATTGTGCATATGCGGATTATTGATGAATATTTCCCGCCGGCGCGGCGGACCATCTAATTATTCAGAGTATACGGCGTAACTGCCGATAAAAATAAGTGGGGATCAATATGGGTGACAGTGTGTGCTATGTTTTGCCGGTATGGGCGCAAACGGAGGGTTGCCGTGAGCGATAGTTTTATTTATGGCGGATTGGGAAATTTTAATGAACGGAAAACCGTTGTATCTTCCGGGAAAAAAACGCTTGCGATTAAAATTGTTACCGGTGTATTGCTGTTTGCGCTCGTGTGCGAGGCAGTTATTTATCTGTGCATTATGCCGGCGCAGACTCCGGTAAAGATAACGTTTGAGCATAATCAATCGTTTTCCGTGCAGGAATTATATCAGCTTCTTGCAATAGTGCCCGGTACAAGCTGGTTTGAATTTGACAGTTCTGAGGCGACGCTTGCGCTGCTGACGCATCCGGCTATAGAATCCGCTGTGGTGGAGAAAAAATTCCCTGATACGGTTGCGGTGTCGATTACTGAACGTATTCCTGTTGCTATGACGCTGATGCAGGTAGGAGATAAACTGGAATCTGTCGCAATAGATAAAAACGGCGTGCTGTTTATACTGCCGGATACGGCCGGACAAGCTGATGTGCCGCTTATAACGGGACTGGCGCTTGATAATGTGCAGCTGGGAATGCGTATCCATGGTTCATACCGGCCGCTTTTAGCACAGTTTGAAGCGCTGCAAAAACTGCCGCAGCGATACTTATCCGCGATTTCAGAAATTCATATTGCAGAAAAAGAGTATGGCGGATATGATTTAATTCTGTATCCGATGTATTCTCAAATTAAAGTATGGACAGACAGTTCATTGGATCAGCGGGATTTGGAGTACATGATGGTTGTGCTCGATGTTGTGAACAAATTAAATGAGAATGTGACGGAAATTGACTTGAGGTATGGTTCCGTTTCGTATCGTGTACGCTGAATCAGCTGTTAGGTTTCGCGGTTCAATGCAGGGCTGCTGGAGGATAAAGTGAGTGATATTATCGTCGGTCTTGATCTGGGAACAAGCGCTATCCGGGTCGTTATTGGAGAATTTGCCGAAGATAACAGTCTGCAGATAATAGGGCTTGGATGCTGCCCGTCTTCCGGTTTACGAAACGGCGCTATTGTTAATATAGAATCTGCAATGCACGATCTGAAAAAAGCGATTCTTGACGCTGAATTGTCGTCAGGGCAGGAGGTTTCTTCGTGCATAACTGCAATCGGCGGCGCTCAGATAGAAAGTCTTGATTCCCGAGGGTTTGTTGCTGTTGCTAATCACGGTAACGGAAGCAGGGAGATTACTAAAAGCGATGTAGACAGGGTGCTTGAAGCTGCTACTGCTGTAGTGATTCCCATGGACCGCAAGATTCTGCATGTTATCCCGCAGCAGTATACGATTGACGGACAGGCTGGTATAAAAGATCCATTAAATAATATAGGCGTGCGGCTTGAAGCTGCGGTGCATATTATTACCTGTTCAGTTACTTCTATACAGAATATTCAGCGCTGTATTACCAGAGCCGGATATGGTGTTGACAGCATTATGCTTAAAACGCTTGCGGCTGCTCAGGCGGTAATGACGGCAGAGGAACTTGAACTCGGTTCTATTTTAATAGATCTTGGAGGCGGAACGACTGACGTTTTAGTTGTTTATAAGGGTGCACCTATTTGTACCGCTTCGATTCCAGTTGGCGGTATTCTGGTAACAAACGATATTGCAATTGGTAAAGGCATATCATTTGAAACTGCAGAGCAGATAAAAGTAAAATCGGGCTGCTGCTGGGAACCGTCTCTTGTTGGAGCTGATGATGATGTTATTATTCCAGGAGTAGGCGGAAGAGCCCCTGTTTCTGTCCCCAAAAGCGATATATGCAATATTTTACAGCCTCGTATGCGGGAATTGCTTATGCTGGTGCGGGAGCAGATTATTCAAAAAACAACGGTGCGGCAGTTATCCGGGAATATTATTCTTGTCGGAGGCGGCGCGCAGATGTTTGGCATTGTAGAGCTTGCGCAGGATGTGTTTAATACGGAAGCGGTGCGCATCGGTATTCCGTCTACATTAGGCAGCGCGGTATCTGAATACCGTACGCCTGAATATGCGACTGCAGCGGGGCTTTTGGCGAGTAATATTGATAAACATGCAGCAAAGGATTATAATATACAGAAAGAAAAGTCATTTGGATTCTTGTCTGGTTTAGCAAAATTCTTCAAAGACTTTTTTTGATCATATTGGGGGCGGGAGATTCTATGACAAATATGTCTGTTATTACTGACACTGACAGCAGTAATTCCATTTCAAAAGATTCAAATTTAACTGTTATTAAAGTGATAGGCTGCGGCGGCGGCGGTTCCAATGCAGTAAACCGGATGATTGATTCAAATTTGGAAAATGTTGAATTTATTGTTGCTAATACCGATATGCAGGCGTTGAATTCTTCTCGTGCAGGTAAAAAAATATGTATCGGTTCAAAGTTAACTAACGGTTTAGGAGCCGGAGGAAATCCTGAGATTGGCGAAAAAGCTGCGGAAGAAGATGCCGAGACTATTGGAAATATCTTAAAAGGCGCTCACATGGTGTTTATTACTGCCGGTATGGGCGGCGGTACAGGTACCGGAGCTGCGCCGGTTATTGCCCGTATTGCGCGGGAGCAGGGGGCTTTGACTGTCGGCGTGGTAACTAAACCGTTTGATTTTGAAGGCCGCGCAAAGATGCGGTATGCTGAAGAAGGAATAAAGAAACTGCGTGATGTTGTTGACACGCTTATCGTTATTCCAAATCAGTATTTATTTAAGATTATTGAACGGCGTACCCCGATAAAAGAAGCTTTCTTGAAAGTTGACGCGGTGCTGTGCCAGGGTGTGCAGGGAATTTCCGATGTAATTACTAAAAACGGCCTTATCAATACGGATTTTAATGATATTCGTACAGTGATGGTAAATAAGGGCTATGCAATTATGGGCGTTGGATACGGCAGCGGCGATAACCGCGCGACAGACGCCATTACGGAAGCTATCAGCAATCCGCTGCTGGAAGATTCACATATCGATGGTGCAAAATATATATTGATAAATGTAACCGGCAGTGAAGATACATCGCTTGCTGAATTTCAGGATATTGTTGACCTTGTCGGACAGCATACGGATGCGAATGCTTTTATTAAGGCAGGTCTTGTATATGACGATACAATGGAGGATACAATAAAAGTAACGGTCATTGCGACTGATTTTGATCAAAGCGCACCTGAGACAAAGCAAGTTGATGTAAAGCCTGCGGATACGGTTTCTTCATCTGAAATGTCTGATATTTTGTCGGCAAAACCGGCGGTTCATAAGGCTCCTGAGACTGAGTCGTATCCGGGTGTGTTTGTTCCTCCTAAGGGGCGTCCAATACATACTGCCCCTTCATCGGCAGAGAATGCAAAAGCACCGCGTACAGTGCTTGGCGGACAGAAACCAACGACTATCAGTTTGGAAAATCTGGAAATTCCGACATATCTTCGTCAGCAAAAGGAATAATGTGCGGTCTGATACAGCGGAAATGACAGCAGATGCGCTGCTGTCATTTTTTTATGATGAGCTATTAACGATTGAACGAAAATCAGCCTTGACGGCGCAAACGTATGGTTTTTCTATAACGGTATTTTTGCAGTGGTTGACGGAACAGAATTGTTTGCTCAGCGCTGTCAGTCATCGTGAATTGCTGTATTTTATACAATGGCGAAAAACACAGGGAATGGAATCCGCGACGATTGCGCGTGATATAACGGCGCTGCGTGCATTTGGTAATTTTTTAGTGCGTCAGCATATTTGGAAAGAAAATACCGCTTTGCTGCTTGAGAAACCTGCTGTACATAGGAAACTTCCCCGTGTGCTTGCTGTGGAGCAGGTAGAGCGGCTGTTGTCTGTTATCAATACCGATACGCCGCTTGGAATTAGGGATCGCGCGCTGTTTGAGCTTATTTATTCATGCGGACTGCGTATCAGCGAAGCTTCAGGCTTGCTGCTGGCTAACATGCACTTAAAAGAACAAATGCTGATCGTTATTGGTAAGGGCGATAAAGAACGAATGGTTCCGTTTGGAAAAGAAGCTAAAGAATGGCTTGAAAAGTGGATTGCTGCGCGTTCTGATATTGTAAGGCGGCGGCAGTCTCCCTATGTATTTGTAAATGCGCGCGGCGGAGCTCTTTCACGTAAAAGTATATGGAGACGTTTTCAGGATATGGAATCGCTTTCTGGTGAAACGGCAAAGGTTCATACGCTGCGTCATTCTTTTGCAACTCATTTGTTGGAAGGCGGAGCGGATTTACGGTCTGTACAAGAACTGTTGGGGCACTCAGATATTGCTACGACGCAGATATATACGCATGTTAATGATGAGCATTTGAAGCAGTATCATAAATTATTTTTTTCAGAAGGAGCAAATAAAACGGACAAGTAACAGAGCGTGCTTTCCGATGTTAGTAGTAATAATGGTATAGATGATAAGATTGTGCAGCGGCTGTCAAATGGTAAAATGACGCGTTTCATCACAATCGGTACCATTATTATGAATCTGAATATTTTGCAGCAGAATACATCCCTGACTGTATGACATACTTAAAGAGGTTAATCTTATGAAATGCAAAAAAATCTGTATATATATCTGTACTGCTGTTGTGATATTATGTGTTGGCTGCAGTCAGAATTACCGGTCAATAAAACGAATGCAGGAGCTTGAAGAAGGCGTTGATTCTCCTGCGTCTATTGACGAAATAAAATCAGCGATTGAAAAGTATGAAGATCGCGTGGAAGATATTATGATTGCACAGCAGCAAATTGGTATTTGGTATAAATTGCTTGGTTCTCGTTATATCGATCAGGCAACCCGTACACGTGATACTATGATGTATGGGGAAGCATTAAAAGCGTTTCAAAAAGCTATTGAATATTATCCTGCAAATCCTAATTTGTATTATTATGTTGGATTATGTGCCGGTTATATGGCGAAATCTGCGCTTGATTATGAAGGCATTGGGTCTGCAACAAAAAAATATAATTATCTCAAGCTGTCTGAATCCGGATATCTGCGCGCTGTAGAATTGCGGCCGAATTATGGGCGCGCGCTTTATGGGTTAGGCGTTCTATATGTATTTGAACTTGATGAGCCGGAAAAAGCGATACCGTATTTGGAACGTTTTGTAGAACTTGAAAAGTATGATACTGACGGTATGTTTGTGCTTGCGCGCGCTTATTATAGCACGTATCAGACGGATAAGGCAGTAGAGATGTATGACAGGATAATTGAAACAACATCGTCTGATGAAAAAAAGGCGAATGCGTTGGCCAATAAGAAAATTGTACTGGACGCAGCATATGTACAGCAATGAGCTGCTTATACTTCTTGTATTAGCAGATATGCATTTTTTGTCTTTGCGTGAAAAGGTGATTTTAAAAGAAAAACTTGACAATATTGCAGATGTTGCGTTACTTTCAAAAGAAGATATATCGCAGATGATACACCGTCCGCTGCGTACAAGAACATGGAATGGGGAAACTGCTGCAGCTCAGGCAAAACAGTCTGCGCTGCTTATGGAGCGGTATAATATTTCTTATGTTGTGTTTGGCACGGAGTCGTATCCTCAGCAGCTTACGAATATATATGATCCGCCGTTTTTATTGTTTTTGCGTGGGACTGGCAAATTGCTTGCTGAAGGGAAATATATTGCTGTTGTTGGTACTCGCAATCCAACAGCAGAGGGAATGCAGGCTGCGGTTTCGTTTGCCGCTGAAGCAGTCCATGCCGGTAATATAATTGTATCAGGGCTTGCATATGGTATCGATGGTGCTGCGCATCGCGGCACTATCGCGGCAAATGGCAAAGGGATTGCCGTTCTTGCCTGTGGCGTCGATACCGTATATCCAAGCGTGCATAAACGATTAGCGCTGCAGCTGTTGGAAAACGGCGGGCTGCTTATCAGTGAGTATGCGCCGGGAACGCCTGCGCAGAAATGGCGCTTTATTCAACGGAATCGTATTATTTCCGGTTTATCAAGCGCGGTGGTAGTAGTTGAAGCGCCTCCTGGTTCCGGTGCTTTGAGTACAGCAGAATTCGCGCTTGAGCAGGGACGGGATGTGTTTTTTCATGCGGCTGCGGTCAGTGAAAATGCCAAACGGATCGGGCAGTTAGCTGAAAGGCGATTTTTGCATAGTACCCCTAAAACGGTAGCGCAGTATGTTTTAGAGGGTGCGCAAATTATACATTCATATAGAGACTATTGCCGGTTTATGACAGCAAATACGCCGGATAGTCAGTTATTGTTGTGATGAGGTGGAATACCATGCCTGTAAAAAAAACAGCTGGTTTAAAAGCTGAAGCAGTCAATGAGCAGACGCTGGTTATTGTAGAGTCTCCGGCAAAAGCAAAGACAATAGAAAAATATCTTGGATCGGGATACAGCGTAAAAGCATCAATGGGACATCTGATTGATTTGCCTAAATCACGTATGGCGATTAATACGGAGCATAATTTTGAACCGGAGTATATAACAGTTCGTGGAAGGGCGAAGCTCCTGAAAGAACTGCAAAAAGATGCGAAGAAGGCAAAAGAAGTTTTGCTTGCAAGTGATAATGATCGTGAAGGAGAAGCTATCGCATGGCATTTGCAGGAAGCTCTGGAGGGAAAAACAGCTGCTCCTATTAAACGTATTGTTTTTAATGAAATTACTCCACAGGCTATAAAAGAAGCTGTCCTGCATCCGCGTCAAATAGATGAACAAAAAGTAAATGCTCAAAAAGCCCGCCGTGTGCTGGATCGCCTTGTCGGATATAATTTGTCTCCTTTATTATGGAAAAAAGTTAAAAATGGTTTGTCTGCCGGCCGTGTGCAGTCTGTTGCACTGAAACTTATTTGCAGCAGGGAGGATGAGGTTGAATCGTTCATTCCTGAGGAATATTGGACACTTGATGCTGATTTTATAAAAGGTAAATCAAAATTCAGTGCGCAGCTTGTATCGTATCAAGGCCACAAACCGGAATTACTGAATGAAGATGCCGTACAAAAAATTATTGCCGAAATAACCGGTGCTGTCTGTACCGTTACTGATGTAAAAACAACGGAAAAAACACTTCGTCCTAAACCTCCGTTTACTACTTCAAAATTGCAGCAAGCGGCGGCAAACAAACTGGGGTTTACATCCCGCAAAACAATGCAGGTTGCACAGCAATTATATGAAGGTGTAAATATTGGCTCAAACCGCATTGGTTTGATTACTTATATGAGGACGGATTCGGTTCGTATTTCACAGACTGCAATAGAAGATGTTCGTGCCTGGATTTTACAAAATTATCCTGAAGAGCTTCCTGCAAAACCTGTTGAATATACAGTTGGTTCAAAAGCGCAAGATGCTCATGAGGGTATTCGTCCTACATATACGGCTTATACACCCGATTCAGTAAAAGAATATTTAACACGTGATCAATTGCGCTTGTATACTATAATTTGGGAGCGTTTTGTTTCGAGTCAGATGAATACCGCAAAAAGCCGCACCGCGACAGTTGAAATTGCAGCTGGCGATGCGATATTCCGTTGTTCTGCAAGTAAAGTAATTGAAAAAGGGTTTTATAAAGTTATTAAACTGCTTTCATCGAAAGAAGAAACAACCGGTGTGCTGCCGTCTTTAAAAGCTGGTGAACAAGTAACCGCGCTGAAATTTTATCCTGAACAGCATTTTACGCAAGGGCCTGCACGATATACGGATGCGTCTGTTGTCAAAACACTTGAAGAAAAAGGCATTGGACGTCCATCTACCTATGCGCCGATTATTTCTGTCCTGCTTGATCGATATTATGTTACACGCAGTAATAAACAGCTTGTACCAACGCCTCTTGGACGGATGATAAATGATATATTAACTGAATCATTTCCTGATGTTGTAAATGAAAATTTTACTGCGGAAATTGAAACGAAGCTTGATGATATTGAAGAGCAGGGAACTGACTGGACAAAAATGATTGGCGATTTCTTTTTCCCGTTTCATGCTAAAGTAGAACAGGTGATGGCTAACCAGGAAAGTTTTAAAGGGCTTATGGATGAGCAAACTGATCAGATTTGTGAATTATGCGGCAGACCGATGATCAAAAAACTGGGAAGATTTGGCTTCTTCTTGGCTTGTTCAGGGTTTCCCGAGTGCCGTAATACTCGGTCTATTCCGTTGGCAAAATGTCCAAAATGTGGCGGAGATATTGTTTCTCGTAAATCAAAGGGGCGCGGCAAGGAATTTTATGGGTGTGCCAACTACCCAAAATGTGACTTTATCAGTCATTTTAAACCGCTTAATGCAGTATGTCCCAGATGCGGACAGTTTTTAGTAGAAAAATACGATAAAAAGAATGGCTTGTATAAATCATGTATTAATCCTAATTGTGATTATCTTCACTCTGCTGATGATCTAGAAACAGTGGCTCCTTCTGATGACGGGAAAATCAGTACTACTGAATAATCGTATATGAGTATCCAGACGTGTATTTCGCTTTGTCATGCAGTTTCTGAGTTTTTAATTTATCTTGCAAATGTTCGTAATCTTTCTCCAAATTCGGTAACCGCATATCGAACAGACTTATCCCACTTTGTGCGGTATATTGGCGATGCTGAAAAGAATATTGCGGATATATCGGTGAGCGATCTGCGCGGTTCCATAGGATTTTTATCAAAGGACGGTAAAAAAGCAACGAGTATAAATCGTTATATTGCAGCAGTACGGGCGTTATTCAAATATTGCTATAGAATGAGGTATATTGATACAAATCCGGCGCTTGAGTTAAAAACGGTAAAAGCTCCTAAGGTGTTGCCGAGGTTTATGACTCAAGATGAAGTTCATGAATTATGTTCGGAGCCTGAAACAAAGCGCCTATTATGGCCTGCTCGAGACAAAGCGTTGTTTTCAATGCTGTATTCTTCTGGCTGCCGTGTTTCAGAAATTGCAGATCTTTGCATGCAGGATCTTGCCGCTGATTATACTGCTGCGGTTGTTCTCGGAAAAGGAAATAAGGAGCGGCAAGTGTTTTTTTCCGAAGAGGCTTCAGCTGCGCTTCGTGAGTATCTGCTGGAGCGTACGAGATATATTTCTGCTGAACGTCCGGTACAGCAGGTATTTATTAGTCAAAAGGGGCATGCACTTTCTGTCAGGGGAATACGATATATCGTATCTCGGTATTCAGGGATTGAAGGAACTAATAGACCTATCTCTCCTCATGCTTTCCGGCATACGTTTGCAACAACACTTTTAACAAATGGGGCAGATATTCGTATTGTACAAGAAATGCTTGGTCATTCAAATATTTCAACAACGCAGCGGTATACACATTTAACGACACAACAGCTTATCGATACGTATACAAATGCTCATCCCCATGGAGGTAATTGATTTGAAATACGAAAAAATACGCAGTACAACAGTTATTGCAGTGCGGCGCAATGGAAAGGTTGCAATGGCAGGAGACGGTCAGGTTACGATGGGAAATACGGTAATGAAAGGAAATGCCCGTAAAGTGCGCAGATTATATGATGGTAAGGTATTGACTGGATTTGCAGGCGCAACAGCTGATGCTTTTAATCTGTTTGATAAATTTGAAACAAAGCTGAAGGAGTATTCTGGTGATTTGACACGTGCTGCTGTCGAAATGGCAAAGATGTGGCGGACAGATAAAGCGCTTCGTCAATTAGAGGCGCTGCTGCTCGTTGCTGATGCAAACAGAATACTGCTTATTTCTGGAACAGGTGATGTTATAGAACCGGAACATGATGTGCTTGCTATCGGATCTGGAGGCAATTATGCATATGCGGCTGCCCTTGCATTCTTAGAGTCATCTGATTATTCGGCTCGTGAAATAGCAGAAAAAAGTCTTAAAATAGCGGGAAGCATTTGTATTTATACAAATGAACATGTACTAGTGGAGGAACTATAACGTGAATGAACAGACTATACAGTCGGATTTTTTGGATGGATTAACTCCGCGGCAGATTGTTGAAGAACTTGATACGTATATAATTGGACAGCACAATGCCAAAAAAGCTGTTGCTATAGCGCTGCGAAATCGTACACGCCGTTTGAGGCTGCCCGCAGATATTCGGGAAGAAATTGCTCCCAAAAATATTTTAATGATTGGGCCGACAGGGGTAGGCAAGACAGAAATTGCGCGGCGGCTTGCAAAACTATGCAAAGCTCCGTTTCTCAAGGTTGAAGCGACAAAGTATACAGAAGTCGGATATGTTGGGCGCGATGTTGAATCTATGATTCGTGATCTTGTGGCGGTCAGTTATAATATGGTAAAGGCTGAAATGCAAGAACGGATGAAAGCAGCTGCTGATGAAAGAGTCGAAGAGTCTTTGCTTGATTTACTGCTTCCAGGAAGCGATGCGGATAAAAAAGAAGCGGCAATAAATATGCTGCCGGTTAAGAGTGTATCTGGGGATAGCATATCAGCTGAGCAAACTAAACAAGGAGATGATGCACAGCATCAGCCTAATGGACAATTATCTACGCGGGAAAAATTGAGAGAAATGCTGCGTGCTGGTAAATTGGAACATACAATGGTTGAAGTATCTGTCCGTAAATCAAATAAAATGCCTGCTGCGGAGTTTTTTACAGGCAGCATGCTGGAGGATATTGAAACCGGGATGCAGAACCTTACCGCAATGCTTACTGGCGGCAGCAAGACTAAGAAACGAAAAGTTTCTATTGCTGAGGCACGTAAGATTTTGCTTGAAGATCATCTTGACCGCATGATTGATTCTGATAGGGTTTCTGACATTGCACGGGAACGCGCTGAACAAAGCGGTATTATATTCATTGATGAAATTGATAAGATAGCGGTTCGCGGCGAACATGGCGGTCCGGATGTATCGCGGGAAGGTGTACAGCGTGATATTTTGCCGATTGTAGAAGGCTCCACTGTAAATACAAAATTTGGCGTAGTAGATACTACTCACATCTTATTTATTGCTGCCGGTGCGTTTAATTTGTCTAAGCCATCGGACCTAATTCCTGAATTGCAGGGACGTTTCCCGCTTCGTGTTGAACTTGACTCGCTGAATGCAGATGATTTTAAACGCATACTGCTTGAACCAAAAAATGCATTGACAAAACAATATACAGAACTGCTTGGAACCGAACAGGTAAAAATAGTCTTTACTGAAGAAGCTATAGACCGCATGAGTTTCCTTGCAGCTGACGTAAATACCCATGCAGAGAATATTGGTGCGCGGCGGCTCCATACCATTATTGAAACTGTTCTGGAAGATTTGTCTTTTGAAGCGGATATGCATACAGGTGAAATAATAGAAATTACCAGCAGATATGTTGATGACAGACTGAAAGACATTGTTCAGGATCAAGATCTTTCACGATATATTTTATAATGCTGTATAAAGCGGATGCCCCAAAACTGTATCTGTCTAGATTCATGGGAATGGGGAATTCGCTTTTTTATTATGAAAGCGTAGACTGGCGGCTATTGCCTGGCTTTATCGAAATTAAGAAAAAAACAGAAAATACCTTTCTGGCATATTGCATAATAGGAATCGAATACGAAATTGATGCTATAAATAAAAAAGTCTTGACTAGAACGATCCTAAGATAAGCGGTATGCCATAATCTTCTGTATAGATGACAATCGATAAAAAGTATGCAATAATTAAAAACAATAACAGTGTCTGTAAATAGTACTAATCTAACATAAATAATTGCCGAAAAATGTAGTGAATAGGTTTTGCTTTTAAACGGAGGTTATGCAAGATGAATGATTTTACCAGATCTGTCGATCTGCTTCACCGTGCCATGGATGTCAGTACGCTGAGATATCAGGTTACGGCAAACAATTTGGCAAATGCAGAAGTCCCTAATTTTAAACGAACTTCCGTTAATTTTGAAAGCGAGTTAAAGCGTGCGCTGGAATCTGAAGCCGCCGCAAAAGACGCGTTCTTTATGACGGTGTCAGACCCGCGTCATATACAGTCGGAAGTACCGGTGGATTACCGCAGCGTTGAGCCGCGCCGTGTTGTCGACTATCTTTCTACCTCAAAAGCGAACGGCAATAATGTGGACGCGGAACAAGAGGCTATGGAAGTATTGAAAATTCAGTTAAACTACAGACTGCTTAGTCAGCTGCAGGCATTTCAGTTTGCACAGCTGCGTACTGTTATTCAAAGATAAGGAATAAATTATGGGTATGTTTTCAAGTATCAATATTGCAGCAACCGGTATGAGCGTTGAACGGCTGCGCACGGATATTATATCAAATAATATCGCAAATGCTTCTACCACGCGTACTCCCGAGGGCGGCGCTTTTAAACGGAGCAGGGTTGTTTTGGCTCCGGTAAACGGGCAGACAATATTCCGTAATCCGTTTATGCCGGGTTCTATTGACCAGGGGCCGGGTGCGGGTGTTAAAGTTCTTGAAATTGTAAAAGATGATACGCCCGGCCGTCTGGTGTATGACCCGACGCATCCAGACGCGATTGTTTCAGGACCAAACGCCGGTTATGTTGAGTATGCGAACGTCAATATTGTAAATGAAATGGTAGATCTCATTTCTGCCTCTCGGGCATATGAAGCGAATTCTTCGGTGATACAGGGCTCAAAAGAGATGTTTACGAGCGCGCTTGATATTGGACGCTGATAACAGGTTTAGACAGGAAACAGATATATGATGAATGGTTTTGAAATGATCCGTACAAATACAGCACATATAGGCAGCGCGCCATTAAGCGGAATCGGCGTGGCAGCACCGGCACAAGAAAATGCGGGCATCAGCAAGAGCCGCGGCAATTTTGAAAACTATTTGCTTGACGCGGTAAATTATGTGAACGGCAAGCAGATGGCGAGCGCGGATATCGCGCAGCAGCTTATCATTGATCCTGACTCGGTAGACGTGCATGATGTAACCATTGCGATGGCCGAAGCAAGCATGTCGCTGAGTATTATGCAGAATGTGATAGACCGTGTGCTTACAAGCTGGTCTGAAATTACCACGACTCGATAAAGTAAAAGGGTTCTCTCTGCCGCATAAATGTTCTATAATGTAGAGATGTTACTACTGGTTCGTTCTGGGGAGGCTATAGATGAACGAATGGCTTAAAAAGCTTTTTACGTCTGCAAAACAACTGTGGGGTAAATGGAGTCCGATACAGAAGATTGTTCTGTGCGGTATTATTGTTATCGCCGTTGCCGCACTGGTGATGGTGTTTACGCTTTCTTCCCGTCCTACGACTGTTCCGTTATTTAACGTGGCGATAACCGATGAGGCTGTCAGGGATCAGATTGTATACCGTCTTGCCGAAGAAAACGTCAACGCAGACGTAAGTGCTGCAGGTATTATTTCCGTAAAAGACGAAGCTACCGCACGGCGTATGCGCGCTGTCTTAGTGCGCGACGATCTTGTTCCCGGTTCAGTAGATCCGTGGGCATTATTTGACGTTGAGCGATGGACGACGACTGATTTTGAACGCAATGTTAACCTGCGCCGTGCTATTACGCAGGTTGTTACCGAACACATAGAAGCGCTTGATGATATTGACAAGGCGAATGTTGTTATTACGATGCCTGACAACAGCAATGCATTAGTAACTTCGGAAGTGGTTCCGGTAACAGCAAGCGTTATTATTTACCCTAAACCGGGCAGCGATATTACGACTAACCGCAGAAAAATAGAAGGAATTCAGAAGTTGCTGCTGAAAGCAGTATCCGGTTTGACGGATGAAAACATCACAATCTCTGATTCAAGCGGAACCATTCTCAATGACTTTTCCGGTATGGAAGTGCAGGATAGGATTGACGCTGTAGAACGCGAACAGAAAGTGATCCGTCAGCTTGAAAGCCAGTACCGCGCTGCAGTGCTGAATCAGCTGCAAACTATTTTTGGCAATGACCGCGTGCGCGATTTGAATATCAAGATCGACATGGACATGTCCAAAAAGCAGGTTAATTCCACCGAGTATTCGCCGATTGAGATCAGAGCCGATAATCCCGATACGCCGTACGATGATTCCGAGTACCGCGATTATCTGCCGATTTCATCCGAAACGGTAACAAAGCGCTGGACCGGAACCGGATATAATCCTGAAGGCCCTGCCGGCGTTGAAGGCCAGAATCCTCCGGTATATTCGGATATGTCTAATCTGTATGGGACGTCTGAGGAATCCGGTGTTAAGCAGAACAACGTCATCAATACGAGCCAAATATCAGAAGAAAAAAGCCCCTCGATTGATCGGGTAACGGTGTCTGTAAATATTGACGGCACCTGGCAGCGCCGTTACGATGAAAACGGCAATTTGATTATTGCTCCCAATGGTTCTATTGAGCGTGAATATATTCCCGTGTCTGAAGAAGATTTGGAGCAGGCAAGACTGCTGGTGCAGGGTGCTATCGGGTATAACAGCGCCCGCGGAGATTCCGTATCAGTGCAGAATATTCAGTATGACAGAACAGCCCAGTTCGCGTCTGAAGATATGGCATATCTGAGATCCCAGCAGACCCGTCGTACAATTATGCTTGCGCTTGCCGGTATTGCAGCCGTGCTGGTTGCGTTTATGATCTTCAGATTTATCAGCCGCGAGCTTGAACGGCGGCGCAGAATCAGGGAAGAAGAAATGCTGCGCAAGAGCCAGATGGAGCGCGAAAAGACATTGTGGGATGCCCAGGAAGCCAGCATGGGTGTTGAAATGTCTGTTGAAGAACGAAAACGTGCTGAAATGCAGGAGAGCATTTTGTCGATGGCAAAAGACCACCCTGAAGATGTGGCAATGCTTATCCGCACCTGGCTGATGGAGGAATAACATGGCAGATCAGACAAGCAAATCAAAAGCATCCGCAAAATCATCCGGTGCGGGCGGCTCTAAAAAGATAAAAGATGTAAAAAGTCTGACCGGCCGTCAGAAAGCTGCAATCTTTCTGGTAACGCTTGGTTCTGAAGTTGCGTCTGAAATATTTAAGCACCTGCGGGAAGACGAAGTAGAAACGCTCACGTTTGAAGTGGCGCGTATGGAAACGGTTGATTCGGAATTATCTGACGCGGTTCTGGAAGAATTCCAGGACTTAATGAACGCGCAAAACTTTATCACGACCGGCGGTATTGACTACGCGCGCGAACTGCTTGAAAAGTCGCTGGGCAGTCAAAAGGCAATCGATATTATCAACCGGCTGACAAGTTCGCTGCAGGTTCGGCCGTTTGATTTTATCCGCCGCACAGACCCTGCCCATCTGCTGAACTTTATTCAGCAGGAGCATCCGCAGACGATAGCGCTGATTCTGGCATATCTTGAGCCGAACAAAGCGTCCGTTATATTGCAGAACCTGCCTGACGACATTCAAAGCGAAGTGGCGCGCCGCATTGCGACAATGGACAGGACGTCGCCTGATGTACTGCGCGAAGTGGAGCGGGTGCTTGAAAAGAAACTGTCTACGCTTTCAAGCGAAGATTATACCGCAGCCGGCGGCGTTGAAAGCATCGTTGAGATTCTTAACCTTGTTGACCGGTCTTCGGAAAAATCGATTATCGAGTCTTTGGAAGAAGAAGATCCCGATCTGGCGGAAGAAATCAAGAAGCGCATGTTTGTGTTCGAGGACATCGTTATGCTCGACGACCGCGCGATACAGCGTGTGCTGCGTGAGGTTGACAGCCAGGAACTGGCAAAAGCGCTTAAATCGGTCGATACGGAAGTGCAGGATAAGATATTCCGCAATATGTCTAAACGCGCGGCAAGTATGCTGAAAGAAGATATGGAATTCATGGGGCCGGTACGTCTT
The DNA here is from genome assembly GCA_019113455.1 of Candidatus Treponema faecavium. GTDB lineage: Bacteria > Spirochaetota > Spirochaetia > Treponematales > Treponemataceae > Treponema_G > Treponema_G faecavium. Next base: position 23,065 of record DXHG01000017.1, read on the forward strand.
AAAGATGTTGAAGAATCACAGCAGAAAGTTGTTTCCATTATCCGCCGCCTTGAGGATTCCGGTGAAATTGTTATTGCCCGTTCCGGTGAAGATGAACTTGTAGTGTAACATAGTCTGAAGGAGAATATAAAGGATATGGCCAAAACGATTTTCCATCCGAACGAGATAAAGCCTGTCGGTAATACCGTGATGCTCAAGCTGACAAAGACATTTGTCGAAGAAGAAGAGCCGGAAGAGGAAGCCGCAGAACCGGTATATGAGGGACCTACGGCAAGCGAACTGCAGGCGGAAGCAGAGGAATTTAAAGTTAAATGGGCGGAAGAAAAAAAGCAAATGATTGCCGCCGCGCAGGCCGAAGCCGAAGACATCGTAAAAAAAGCGCACGACACGGCGTTTGAAGAAGTAAAGCGGCAGACGGAACAGTCTCAGATTATCCGCACCGACGCTGAAGCACAGGCGGCGGAAATCGTCAAAAACGCCCAGGCGCAGGCGGAACAGATTGTCAGCGAAGCGGAAACTAAAAAGGCTGATATAGAAGAAACCGCACGGAACGACGGCTTTGCCGCAGGCAAAGAGGCCGGGTACCGCGATGGAGAAGCGGAAGTAAACCGACTCATAGACCGCCTGCACCTCATTATTGACCGTGTGATGGAAAAGCGGGAAAATATCCTCAATACGACGGAACAGCAGATAGTTGACCTTGTGCTGCTGATGACGCGGAAAGTCGTTAAAGTAATCTCAGAAAACCAGCGCAATGTGATTATGGCAAACGTGCTGCAGGCGCTGCGCAAAGTAAAAGGCCGCGGAGACGTAACTATCCGCGTCAATATGAGCGATGTCAAACTGGTAACCGAGCACGCAGCTGATTTCATGAAATCGGTGGAAAACGTGAAAAACATCACCGTCGTTGAAGACACGTCTATCGACCAGGGCGGCTGTATTGTAGAAACCGACTTTGGCGCTATAGACGCCCGCATTGCAAGTCAGCTCGGTGAACTTGAGCAGAAGATACTTGAAATATCGCCGATAAAAACGATGGAGTCTTCTCAACCGACTGCATAATGCTATGGCCGAAATCTTAACAAAATACATAGAAAGCATTGAGCGAACGGAAACCATTCTGTATACCGGCGCCGTAACGGGCGTGCGCGGTATGCTTATCGAAAGCCGCGGACCGAGTTCTGTGATTGGGGAAATGTGCACGATAAAGCTGCCGCGTTCTGGTTCTGCAGTACATGCAGAAGTTGTCGGGCTGAACGGCACAGCCGTGCAGCTCATGGCATACGGCAATACGGAAGGCATTGAAGTCGGCAGCGAAGTAATCGCTTCCGGCTCCGTGCTGCAAGTAGGCGTTGGCCCCGCGCTCCTTGGCCGCGTTATCGACGCGACCGGACGCCCCTATGACAACAAAGGCGATATTATCCCTGAAACGTTTTATCCCGCAATAGCGCCTGCGCCGTCTCCGCTTGAACGCAAGCCCATAACCAGGCGGATTGTTACCGGCGTGCGTTCAATCGATTCGCTGCTTGCCGTTGCAAAAGGCCAGCGGTTAGGCATCTTTGCCGGTTCAGGCGTCGGCAAATCGACGCTGTTAAGCATGATAGCGCGCAACACAAACGCAGACATAAACGTGATTGCCCTCATCGGCGAGCGCGGCCGCGAGGTGCTTGACTTTATCAACCGCGACCTTGGAGCGGAGGGGCTGCGCCGTTCTGTCGTTGTTG
>DXHG01000156.1 GCA_019113455.1 Candidatus Treponema faecavium
CATGCGGTCAGCCTGCAAAAACCTGCCCGCCTCACCAAGCAGGTCTTCTATATTGCGCTGAATATCCCGATCGCGATGCAGAAGCTTAATGCTGTCCAGGAGAAATGATTCAAGCTCCGCCATTTTTTCTATTTCATGCAGGCGCGTTATTTGTTTTGTAATATCAAGCGCAATCTCCATGCGCACCAGCCGCCCGTCTGCCCAATGTATGAGCTTATCCCGCAGCAGATAATAGTGATTTGTCAGCGGATTTGTATATTCCCACTCATATACAGAATCAACAGAGAGTTTCGAGTTTGTACAGAACGGACACGGCGCATCCCTGCCCTGAAGCACCGCGTAGCATTTGTTTGACGGCGCATCGTTGTCAATCTGAAAAAATTGCTTGCCCGCGTCATTTAAGAACAACAGCTCATACGTATGCAGGTCGGCAATATATACTATATCGTTGAGCTCATTCAGAACTTCATACATAGAATCCTCTGAATTTTATTTTGTGATATATCTATTCATGTGTTCGTATCCACGCGGCAAGCGGCAAAAGCGACTGGCTGTCATAATAATCGGCGCCGTTATGCAGCGCATCCGTCAATTCCTGCGCAATCTGGCGTTTTACCGGACTGGCGTCTTTTTTTGCAATACGGGCAGTCAGCAGCGCCATTGCGCGCAGCACCAGCCGGTCAAGACCGCGCGTTCTCTGCACTGAGACTCCGCCGCGCAGATAAAAAAACGGTATATCTGCCACGTCGTTTGCCCGCGAGAGCTCACGTATCACAGCAGGGCTTTCTTTGTACATGCCGACAGCCGCAGCCGCGCACACGTCAAACCGGCGCTGCGCCTGTTTTAACCCCTGAATCAGGGACGCTCGCACCCAGCCAAGATAGACAATGCGCCCCTGCGGGGAAAGCTGCGTCTGCGCTTCTTTAAGTGAGCAGCAACGTATGCCGGTCATATCTGCAAGCGTGTACGCATACCGATACGTAAATCCAGTTGCGGACTCGTACACAACAGCCTGAACACACATAAAATCAGTATACCATAAAAAGGATGAAAGTCTATAGGCATCTGCGTTTGCTCTGCACGGTCAGCACGCGCGGCTTTTCTTTTGCAGTTCACTGCGGGGTGTTGCTGCGTGTACGCGCGGGCTTGCTTCTTTGCAGGTTCACTTGCAGTTCTGGGTTTGCCTGTGCACGCAGGCTTTTTTCTTTTTTTATTCTCTGTAATTCGCTTTTTTGGGGAAGGGAAGCCTGCCGCAGACCTGCGGTTTGCTTACGTAGTTTGGGAGCATAGCCTCAAAACTTGACAGCTTGAAACAGAGAATTTTCTGCACCACGGCAGGCCTCCGTCCATGCAATAAGCGCATCTCCTTCCCCAATTCCTCTCTCGTTTCCAGCACTGCGCCTTGTCGCTGCACTCCGGGCTGGCAAGTTCAGGGTATAGAATTTTGCCAATGGCAAAATTTTTATTTGCCGTTTATCAGATAAGAAATTTGCCGTCGGCCAGCGAGACACTTGCCGATGGCAAACGTTTCATTTGCCGACGGCAAACAAAAAATTTGCCGTCGGCAAGTGCGCCGCTGGCCATCGGCAAAATTCATGTCTGATACATGGCAAATGTAAAAAAGACAATCGGCAAATTTTTATTTTTTAAATGGGAAACAGAATTGAGACCTCCGCTGGACGCTAAACCTGTACGCTGTCATGTTTGAGGCTGTGTTCAAAAACTGTGGGCGCACGCTATTGCCTGCGCCCGGGTTCAAAAACCAAAGTAAGGAGCAAACAGCGTGCAGATGCAGCTCATCTCCGCAGTAAACCGCATAGTACCGTACGGTGCTATGCGGGGCAGCACATATATATGGAACGGTTCTGCATCGATGTGCATACGGCACGCTGACGGCGGCTGACAGCCAACGCGCCCATGCAGCGCAAGGTATTTTCTTTTATCTAATCGAACGAATTAAATCAGCCAGCACGGGGACAAAGCGTTCTGCGCCAGAGGTTTCTGCCGATACCGTTTCTGCTGCAGCGGCAGTTTCGGCAGCACCGCCTGCGTTTGCTGCGGCGGTATCGGTATTTGCTGCCGCGGCATCTGTACTGCCGGCTGTCTGTGCCGGTACAAGCACGAGTTCATCGCCAACGTTAATCCGGTCATAAAAACCGCTCTGCTGTATTACACCTTCGGATATTTCTTCTCCAACTTCGGAAATAGACAAGGTGCCAAGCACATCACTCTGGTCAAAGCGCAGCCCCGTTCCCTGATCGGAAGTCAGCACTTTGTCTTTCTTGACGATAGTATACACGCTGTTTACCGTTACCGCATCGGCGCGCCCGATGTCGGCAAGCGCGATGTTGCCGTCCCGCTTCAAAATAGTGCCGCGCGGCGGCATCACCGCAAGAATTGAATCGCGCAGCTTGATGAGCGCGCTCGCATAGCGGTCGTTGCCCGTCCTGAAAATATTTATTGTTGTTGCAAGTGTGCCGGTCCTTCCGGAATACAGGCGGCAGTTAATAGAAACATCGCGTCCGTTTTCTTCATATGCCAAAAGGGCAAAATAGTCGCTGCCTGATTCCCGCGCACGGCGGAACGCGTCCGCAAAGCCAGACACCGGCTTTATATCGCCGACGGACCGCACCGTCGGAACGCTCGCGAACACCGCCTCGGCTGACTGCACCATGAGCCTGTCGGCGTCGGCATGGAGCAGCTGCACGGGGGATTTTTCGTAATAAAACGAAAGCTGCCACCGCGTCTTATCGAGATAAAAGGGATTGACATTCCAGCGAACGCCAAGAGAATCGGACGTAAGCGCGTCATATGCTTCAATCGTGTCCGCAATGGCTGTCGGCACTTCTCCGCGGCCGCTGATGAATTTGAGCTGCGACAAATACTGCTCCGGAAAACCGTCGCGCAAAAGCATATCGGCATATGCGGAACGCGCCTCTGTATTTGACGGATCGAGCCTGAGCGCCAGCTGATATTCGTAGCGTGCAAACGGAGACATAAAACGGTTTGCGTAAGAGCGCGCTTTTTCCACGTGATAGGCTGCAAGCTCCGCGCGCCGCTCGTCTTCAACAGGCAGACGCTCAAGCACAAGCTGCTCAAGGCTCGTGCGCATGATTTCATCCTGCGGGTCTATGTCAAGCCCGCCGCTGTATGCGCTCATCGCGCCTTCGTAGTCGCCCTGCATTTCAAGGCAGAGCCCTTTTAAATACCACGCGGAAGCCGCGGAACGGTCGCGGTTAATGCGGAAATCGCAGATATCGATAACGTCCTGATACCGGCCCGACGTAAAAAGGATATTGGCAAGCAGTTCATATGCCTCATCATTGTTGCCGTCAAGCTGCACCGCCGCGCGCGCGCGCCGTTCGGCTTCAGAAAGATTGCCTTCTTTTGCAGACAAATACGCGGCAAGATAATGCACTTCCGCCTCGCCGCTGTGATACCGCAGCGCCTGGTCGATATAAATGCGCGCCGCGTCGAGTTTTCCCAGTTCTTCTGATACAAGCGCAAGGGACAGCAGCGCGCGCCGGTTTGTCGTCTGCCGCTTGAGCGCATCCTGATACAGCTGTTCCGCGCCGGAAATGCGCCCATAAAAAATATCGAGTTCGGCAAGACCGAAGCGGGCGTCAACGTCGTTGGGGTACATCGCAAGCACTTCGCGGAACACCGCGTCAGCCTCGTCTGTTCTGCCCAAACCGATGAGCGCAAAGCCTCTGAGATTCAGAATCGTGGTATTATCTTTTGCATACTGCGCCGCGCTGTCAAGGTATGTCAGCGTGAGCGAATACTCGCCCGTTTCATACGTACACTGCGCAAGCCCCAGCCACGCCTCGCCGTAATCGGGATTGTACTGCAGCGCCTCCTGATACGACTCGGCTGCGCCATACCAGTCCTGCCTGTCCTGCAGCATCCGCGCGCGGTCAAAACTTTCGCGCGCGGCATTCTGCGCAGAAACAAACGCGCCCGCGCATACCAGCAGCAGCGCCGCACATACGCGGCCGGCATTGCAGCGTCCCCAGTTACTCACTTTGTTTTTTTTCTTCAGCACGATAGATAACCTTAATAACATTGATACGGTGCCCTTCCATATCCTGCACGATAAAATCATACTGATTCCACGAAACTTTTTCATATTTCACCGGTATTTTGCCAAACAGGTCGAACACGAAACCGCCCAGCGTGTCAAATTCTTCATTGGGGAACTGCGCGCCAAGCGTTTCGTTTAAATCGTCCAGGTCAACGCGCGCGTCGCACAGCCAGATATTGTCCCCGACAGCAAGAATGTCTTCCCGCTCGTTATCGAATTCATCCTGAATATCTCCGACAATCTCCTCGATGATGTCTTCCATGCACACAATGCCGGAAATACCGCCGTACTCGTCAATCGCTATCGCGATATGTATGTGGCGGCGCTTAAACTCCCGCAGCAGAGAATCAATGCGTTTCGATTCCGGCACAAAAAACGCTTTGCGGATAATCTTTTCCAAATCGAGCGGCGCTTTCTTTGAAAACACCTTGATCAGATCTTTTACATACAGCACGCCTATGACGTTATCGATAGAATCACTGTACACGGGAAAGCGGGAATGACCGCTTTCTGCAATCTTTTCAAGCAGCTCGTCTTTCGGAGTCCCTACAGATAAAAAATCGACATCTATGCGCGGAATCATTACTTCTTTCACGGAAGTTTGTGAAAGATCTTCAATTCCGCGTATCATATCGCGCTTTTCTTCACGCAGAATATCTTCCTGCACACGGGAAGATTCCGCATATGCGCTGCCCGACGTCTCGTCAGAGCTTTTCTTTTTCAGTTTCTCAAATATACTCATGGTTGTTTCGCTTATTCGCCGTGTATATTACTCGCCGATAATATGAATATCGGCAAAATGGCTCAACACTTTTTCCTGAAACTGCAGCATCGGCTGTTCCAAAGAATTATCAGCGTGATCCATGCCGTTTAAATGCAGAATCCCGTGAATCAAAAGCCGCTTGAGCTCCTCATCTTCACTGACCGCAAACTCGCTGCTGCTGCGCTTGAGCGTATCAACGCTGATAACGATATCTCCCGCATTAAACCACAGCGCGCCGTTTTCATCGGTATACTGCGCGTCCTGTTCAAATGAAAGCACATCGGTCGCAGCATCTATATTGCGGTACGTCTTGTTGAGTTCCCGTATAAACGCATCCGCACAGAACAGCACTGATACTTCCCAGCCAGAGATGCCAAGCTCACGAAGAACCTCCGCAATAAACGGCTCCACGCGGCAAAGCCATGCAGGCTCAAGACACTCGTCATGCACGCTCACAAAAACACGGTTTGCCGCATCAGGCGGCGCAGATACAGAAGACGTCTCACTCATGCTCTTTTTCTTCCTTATCAGCGTCTTCAGCAGGAGGCGCGATATCCGCTTCTGCAGACGGCAGATTTTCCGCGGCCTCATGCGCTCCTGCCTCTGCGGAAGCCTGCCCCTGCGCTTCGCTGTGTCCGCTTTCTTTCTTTGCGTCCTCTTCAGGATCTTTCTGATTCGGATACTCAATGCGGGAATGATAATAGCCGGCAAGAATATTTACAAACGCTGCCTCTATCAGAGAAATATCTTTAAACGTAAGATCCGCGTTGTCAAGCTGATGATGCTCGATTTTGCTCTGCACCAGCTGGTGAATGAATTTTTCCAAACGAGACACCGACGGTTTTTCCAATGTCCGGCACGCGGCCTCTACAGTGTCGGCAAGCATCACGACAGCCGATTCCTTAGATGACGGGGGATTGCCGCCGTACGAAAACTCTTCCGTCGAAACGGTATCGTCAAGTTTTTTTGCTTCGTTGTAGAAATACGCGATAAGGCTGTTGCCGTGATGCTCGGAAATTATATCGATAACTTCCTGCGGCAGATGCATCTGATGCGCCTTTTCAACGCCTTTTTTTACGTGGCTTCTGATAACAGACGCGGAAAGCCTGGGGTTAATCTCATCGTGCTTATTGCTGCCCTGCTGGTTTTCAACAAAATACTCGCTTTGCTCAACCTTGCCCAAGTCGTGATAATACGCGCCCACGCGGGCAAGCAACGGGTTGGCGCCTATTTCGCTGCACGCGCTTTCGGCAAGCGCTGCAACCATGAGCGAATGGTTATACGTGCCGCGCGCGGCAACCAGCATCCTGCGCATGACGGGATTGTTCAGATCTGACAAATCGATGAGCCGCAGCACTGAAGCGGTATTCAGCAGCAGCTCAAGCGGCGTCAGAAATCCCAGCGCCAGAATACCGGAAACAAAACCGCTCACCGCAGTCAGCAGTATCGTCGGCAGCAGGTCGGAAAATGTCTGATTAAAAATAATCATGAGCGCAAACAGGTATACCGCGTCAAAAATGCTTATCAGCAGAGACGCCACGACCATATCGCCGCGCCGCTCAATATGGAACATGATGCGCGCCGCCGTCATCGACGCAGCGACGGAAAACAGAAACGGAATACCTTCAAAATCGGCGGCGCAGAACACGCCCAGCGACAATATAATAGAAAAATAAATTACCGGCGTCAGTTCAAACAGCACCGTCGCAAGCACGACAACAAATACAACCGGCAGTATCACCGGAAGCATAACCGGAGACGCAAACGGCATCACATTGTTGCCAAGCGTCGCTGTCAGATACGTGATAAAGAAAAAAGCGCAGAGCGTTATTACATCGCGGTTCTTGGGCTGCTTTTTTTGCAGCACAGGCGAACAGAAAAAATACCACAGCGCAAACAGCAAAAGCAGAAACAGCAGTTTATTCGCAAACGTGCGGAAATCGATATATTCAGGAGACGCCGCCATCTTAGACAGTTTTTCGAGCGCCTCCGCTGAAATGGGAAACCCCTTCTTTACGATTTTTTCTCCCTTCGTAATCGAAATGGGGTTTTCGGCGTCAGGCGGCAGGGACTTTGCCGCAACGACAGTCCGGTCGGAGATCTGCCCTACTTCGTAGTCTTCTATTGAAAAAGACGATACCGCGCCCGTCGTAACGCAGTCAAAAAACACGACTACGGAACAGGCGGCAAATGCGGCAAGAAAAATGAGCAGCAATAAACCGTTTTTGGAAATATACGCCAGCAATGATGGAATCAGTTTTGCGCTATCTGTTCCGGTGTCTCCCAGATACGCGATGCTCTTAAATAGTTTCATACGCCTGTACAATCTTTTTTACCAGCGGATGCCGCACCACATCATCGCCCGTCATTTCAAGCACCGCTATCTCGGGAACAGCACTGAGAACGGCGAGCGCCTGTACGAGACCTGACGGAACACGTTTGGGCAGATCGATTTGGGTAACATCCCCGGCAACAAATATTTTGGATTTTTCTCCCATACGGGTTAAAAACATCTTCATCTGTTCCTGCGTTGTGTTCTGCGCCTCATCAAGGATAACGGCGCTGTGCGAAAGCGTTCTGCCGCGCATGTAAGCAAGCGGGGCAACCTCTATTGCGCCGGAATCAAGGAGCCGCCTGATCATCTCGCGCGGCAAAAGCAGTTCCATCGCGTCATATAACGGGCGCAGATACGGACTGATTTTCTGCTCAAGGTCGCCTGGCAGAAAACCAAGGCTTTCTCCCGCCTCCACAACCGGCCGCGTGAGAATAACCGACGACACTTCATGCGTGCGCAGCATCCGCAGCGCTTCTGCGGCGGCAAGGAACGTCTTGCCTGTTCCGGCAGGACCGGTGCAGAACACGAGATCATGCGTTCTCATCGCATGTACCAGCGCCGCCTGATTCTCTGTCCTGGGATACACGCGCCGCATACCGCCCGGCACGGAAATGCACGCCGACTCATACTGTTCGCGCGGCAGCGGGCGGCGTGAGGCAGGCAGACCGCCGTCAAGCTCCGAAGCATATCTGATATTCATGATAGACAGCAGCATATCTGTATCCACATCGGAACCGGACTGCGCCTCATCAATAATGCGGTCGATGATATACTGAAACTGCTGTTCAATCCGGGAATCGCTGCTGTCAACCGTTAATTCATTGCCGCGGGTAAAAACAGGCACGCCAAGATACTTTTCGATGAGACGCAAATTACTGTCGTTTGTTCCGCACAGACGCGGCAGCAGCGCCGCGTCAGGAACAACTATTGTATATGAAGATTCCACGAAACTCCCGAATGTGTCTGATGCAGACAGCACATTCTGCATGATAATTGTAGACTAAAGAGACAGTATCAGTCAACCGATTTGCAGGCAGGGCATCGACGATTACTTTGTACGCTGCACGTGCAGTGCTGGATTTGCAGTTCACTGCCAGGCGTTTATGCGTGTGCACGCGCGCAGTGTTTCTTTGCGGGTCCCCGCAGGATATTTTTCTGCGTTTGCACGCGGCTTTTTTTTCTTTCTTATTCTCTGTAATGTGTTTTTGGGGAGGAAGGAAAAACTCTTCTTCAGAGGCGTGTTCTCCTCGATAACGCCGAAAACAGACACGGCGCTTGCATGTGAACTATGCAGAAGACAGGGGAAAACTGTACAGGGAACCGGCTCCTTTAATCTGCTGCTTGATGAAAGGATGCTTGAAACAACCGCTTGTCACTAATAAGAATATGTATAACACGTATATGTACGGAAACACGGTCGCCGAGATACGCAATCTGCACAACGCAGACGGCGCAAAGCTCCTGATTATCGGAGACTCATTTACCGATGTCGCAGAGCCGTTTCTTGCGCTTGGGTTTTCCAAGCTTGACCGCATAGACCTGCGCACATTTACCGGCAGCCTGCAATCATACATCACGCAGAACGGTCCCTATGACGCGGTGCTGATATTGTATAATCCAGATTTATCTGCACAAAAGATCAACAGGAACCCGCACACAGATTCGTTTCATTCCCGCTGAACCGGTCTGCCGGCTGCTCACGCCTGTGCGGAAAGCAGCAGTTCCTCAACGTCGGCCGCACTCGCGGATAAATGCAGATACCGCTCGCGCACCGAACCGCCGCGGTCCTGATGCACGCGCATGTCGCGGAGGATGCGCAGCGGCGTTCCGTTCATCACGACAACGCGGTCTGCAAGACAGAGCGCCTCGCGCACATCGTGCGTTACGAGCACCGCAGTGCGGTTTTCCCCGCTGAGCATGTGCTCAAGCGCCGCCATCAGCTGCAGCTTCAGCGGCAGATCCTGCGACTGAAACGCCTCGTCAAGCAGCAGCACGCGCGCAGGATACGCGAACGCCCGCGCAAGCGCCGCACGCTGCCGTTCTCCGCCTGACACGGCAGAAGGCATCGCGCCGGCAAGATGCGCAATTTCGGCTTTTTCAAGATAGGCACGGGCGCACTGCGCCGCCGCAGCCTTGTCCATGCACGAAGCGAGCACGATGGCGATATTCTGCTCAATCGTGTACCACGGCAAAAGCCGCGGTTCCTGAAACAAAAACGAAAGACCACCCTCGCCGCGCTCAATCACGCCGCTTTCAAGCGGAATAAGGCGCGCGATTGCCAACAGCAGCGTCGTTTTGCCGCTGCCAGACGGCGCAAGCAGCGCTGTTATTTCACCGGCGCGCATGTCAAGACAAAAGCGGTCGTACAAAAGCCGTCCGCCGCGCCGGATGCAGGCCTCGCGTATGCAAATGCCGCCGTTACGAACCACGTCTCGCCCTCCACAGCGAAAACACGCCCCACAGCAGCCGCTCCGCCGTAAAACTTGCCGCGGCAATCACCAGCGTTACGGCAAACACCTGATCTGTATTCAAATGCACTTTCGCTCCCTGCAAGAGCGTGCCCGTGCCCCACTTCGGCAGCGTGAGCACCTCGCCTGCAGCGCAGACTTTCCAGCTGAGTCCAAAGCACGAAAGCATTCCGGCAAGCACGTACGGCAGCGCCGAAGGCACCCGTATGCAGCGCACAATCCGCGCGGGCGAAAGCCCGTACACGCGCGCCATCTCAAGCAGACGCACGTCGCTGCTGCACGCGCCTTTGTACACCGCGTCCGTCATAACGGGAAGGCACATGATAAACGCCGCAAACACCGGCACCGCGGACGAACCGAACCAGAAAATGGCGGCGAGAATAAAAGACACTACCGGCGTGCAGCGGATGAGCGCGAGCGGAAACTGCATAAACGTATGGACGCGCGGATGCAGCGCGCTCAAAAGCCCGGCGATAAAACCGGCGCACACCGCGAACGCAAACGCGCACACGCTGCGGAGCGCCGTCGAGCCGACGTGCAGCCAGAACGAGCGTTCCCGCACGAACACGGCAAGCGCGCGGCACGTGTCAAGCGGAGACGGCAGCACAAGCGGAGAACCGGCCGCCGCAGCCGCTGCCTGCCACACGGCAAGCAGCACCGCGCATGAGAAAACGCTTGCCGCAAGCGTGCCTGAAAACGAACGGCGAGGCATTACAAAAAAAACGGCGGCGGTTAGTTAAAATAAAATCCCGCGTCGGGGAGCACGCCGCCTACCGAATCGGGCGCAAACGACAGGAACACACGCAGCAGCGTCTCAACCGATTCGCGCATGTCGGTTCCATCGCTGTACACGAATGCGGCGTTCGGTATCGCCTGCGCCGCAACAGCGGCCTGCAGGCCGAGCGTGTGCTTTTCCACCAGCGCGCCGGCTTCTTCGGGATGCGTGTTTGTCCAGTCAATTGCCTCGCGATAGGCGGCAAGAAACGCGCGCACCGTGTCGGGATACGCCTGCGCAAACTCCCGCCGCACGACAAGCAACGACATCGGATACGGCCCGCCGTCCGCTGCGGCGAACGCCTCCTGCACGTCGATGACGCGCGCAATATCGGCGGAACGCGCGCACGCGATTGTCGCAAACGGTTCGGGCACACACGCGGTTTCGATTTTTCCGGCAGCAAGCGCCGCGGCAATCTCCGCCGTCGGGATGGAATAGTCAAGTTCCGCCTCAACGCCGGCATGGGCAAGCAGATACCGCAGCAGATAGTCAGGCGTTGAGCCCTGACCGGCAACCGTTATCCTGCGCCCCGCAAGATCATCCATCGAGTTAATACTCAAATCCGAGGACAGCACGGAAAGCATCCCGTTGCCGCACACAGCGGCGGCGAGCACCGCGCCGCCGCCTGCCGTATACGTCTTTGCCGCAACATTAGGCGGCAGTACGCCGATATCTATTTCGCCTTTTAAGAGCCGCGGCAGAAGCACGTCAGGAGATGCCGCCGTCTCAAATACCGCGTCCGCTCCGCCAAGCTCCGG
>DXHG01000157.1 GCA_019113455.1 Candidatus Treponema faecavium
CATTCCCGATAAACGGCAAATAAAAAATTAGCCACTGGCAAATTTTTTATTTGCCATCGGGAAATTCTTTTAGTTTACCAGCAGGAAACTTCTCGCTGCTGAACTGCCCCCCCCAAAAAAAAAGTTGGACAAGAAAGTCAACGAAAGGGGTTCAGAAATCTATGGGAAAAGAATTGTTCAGTGAGGAATTGAAGCGAGCGGTTGTTCAGTATGTACTGGAAGGGCATACACGCAAAGAGGCATCCGAGAAATTTTGCGTATCCTGTACGCCGATTGCAAAATGGGTAAACTTGTATAAGCTGCATGGTGTAAAAGGACTTCTAAGCAGAAATCTGGTTGGCCGGCAAAAAGGCTTTGATAGCGAGTTTCGCCTAAAAGTGCTACAATACAAGCAGGAACATCACTTATCCTGTACACAGACAGCTCTGCACTTTTGCCTTGATGTTGTAACCGTGTGCCGGTGGGAGAAGAGATTCCAAAAGGAAGGTGTACAGGGACTTGTGAAAAAGCAGGCGAAAAAAGGCAGCGACAAAAGAAGCAGGAACAGTCGGACCTGCAACAGGAAAACAAGCGGCTGTCAGAAGAAAATTACTGGTTGAGAATGGAGAATGATTACCTAAAAAAATTAAACGCCTTAATTCACAAGCGGGAAAAACCAGAATAAGCGATATTGTGGCTGCTGTTACAGAATTAAGGCGTGATTATCCTCTGGCAGCATTACTTAAACTGACCGGCATTCCCCGAAGTACATACTACTATCATTCCCGAAAAGCCAATGCTGTGGATAAATACGCAAAAGAAAGGGCGGAAATCAGAGCAATTTATCAGGAGAATCACGGTCGGTACGGGTATCAACGGATTGGTATGGAATTACGCAACCGGGACTTTTGTCTGAACCACAAGACGGTACAAAAGCTGATGAAGGAATCAGGCCTAAAATGTATGGTACGAATGAAAAAGTATCGTTCTTACCGGGGCGAGGCCGGCAAGATTGCACCAAATCTACTGGCTAGAGATTTCCATGCGGAAAGGCCGAATCAGAAATGGGTAACCGATGTGACTGAGTTTTCGCTGTTTGGAAGCAAACTGTATCTGTCTGCTGTGCTTGACCTGTATAATGGAGAGATCATCAGCTATGCCATCAGTGAACGGGCTAATTACCGCCAGGTGGAAGAGATGTTAGATAAAGCATTCTCCCGGCTCCCGGACAGCAGCGCCCTGATCCTTCATTCGGATCAGGGCTGGCAATATCAGAACGTCAGGTATCAAAGAAGACTGTTAGAAAAAGGCATTCGGCAAAGTATGTCCAGGAAGGGAAACTGTCTGGACAATGCGGTTATGGAAAACTTTTTCGGACTGTTAAAATCGGAATTGCTATACCTGCGGACGTTCCAATCATTAGATGAGTTCCGCCAGGAATTGGCCGCTTATCTTGAATACTATAACAACAACCGAATCAAAGAAAAATTGAATGGGTTAAGTCCTGTCCAATACAGAATTCAAAACGGCTTTGCCGCATAATTCTTGTCTAACTTTTTTTTTGGGGGGGTCACTTCATGCACTCCAAACTTGCGACTTTGTCCATGCAAGTTTAGGGCGCAATGCGCCCTAAACTTGGCAGCTTGCCGCGCAGCGGCAAGCCTCAATCGGGAAAATTCTTTGTTTGTTATACAGCTTGATAAGTTTATACGGCTGCTGCCTGCAAGTTTTGAGCGCAGCTCAAAACTTGGCAGCTTACCGCGCAGCGGCAAGCCTCGATCGTGATTTTTTTTGTTTATTGTACAGCTGACAAGTTTATACGGGTTCTATCCGCAAGTTTGAGGCACAGCCTCAAACTTGCAGCTTGCACAGCGGGCGCAAGCTAGCGGAGCAAGCCCGCGGCAAGCCTCGAGCCGGTCAGTTAGAATATCTTGGCGGCGGACTAAAAATCCCGGCAGCGGTATGCCGTGCCGTCAGCCGCCGAGATAAGGTAATCTTCTCCGTCTTTCTTTGCCATGCAGTAGCCGTTTATGCACTCCGCTATCTCGTCAAAGGCTTCCGCAGTAAGGATTTTCCCGCGCGTATCCATAAGGCGCACTTCTTCTTCTCCCGCGCCGTTCAGCGTAACAATACGCGCAGCGCCGCCGCGGAACTCGCTGATACGCTTCGCCGTTATGCCGGATGCTATGGGGTTTCCTTCCGTATCGATTATCGCCCAGTCGTCTCCAAAAGCCGGATACATTCCCATGACGTGTATATCGCCGTCGATAATCCTGCACGGCAGAACGCCGGAATTAAACTGCTGCGCGGCATACACCGAATGAATCGGTCTTTTATGGAACACCACAGGAATACGCAGCCTGCCGTCCGCATCGTAATATCCGCCGCGGAACATATTATCCCCCAGCTCCTCAACCGCTTTCTGTCCCGCAATCAGACCGTCGGAAAATTCCGAAAGATCATAAAACGTTTCTATTATATTCATGTCTTTATCGGTTATTGCCCTTCTTCCGCTGCCGGTAAGCACAATACCCCGCTCAAGCGCTTCGTCATAACCGCGCAGGCGCAAGCCGTCATGCTGCGGCAGCTGTTCTTTGCCGTGCGCATTTATATACGCGAGACGTTCGCTGCCATACCTGCAGGCTGCGATATAGTCAAGCGATTTTGAGCCGGGCTGTATCTTCCAGTCATAGAGAACCGCGGCTTCTTCCCCATATATCGAAAAGACGGTTGTTTTAAGCCGGCTGCAGTTTCCTTCGGGAATCAATTCTGGAACGGCAAAATACTCGTCTCCTATCAGCACAGGCATCAGCGCGCTGTCTGAACCGAATCGGTCATAATTATTGCTCCGTATCTTTTGTCCGCCGGAAACAACAATATACGCCGCATTATTTTTACGCACTACCGCGCAGTATCGGGACACAGGAAATACAGCCAGAACGCCGTATTCCGCTTCGGTTATCTTTTCCAGATCCTGGTTTACAAAACCGATATACCCGTCCAGTTCATAGGGAATAAGCACATCCTGTTCCGCGGCACACGCAAGGCAGGCCGCCGCCCACGCCAGACACACGAACGCCGCTGTCCGCACCTTCATACCGTACCTCCGTTATATGCGTATTCCATAGCTACCGAGTCAGTTCGGAAAAAAGCGGTATGCTGTCGCTGACAATAACTTCTACCGCGCCGCCGTCCGTATCCACAATTTTCTGGTATTCCAGATACCCGTCAGCGTCAAGCCTGCGCTCAAGCGCAGACTCAGAAGTTCTTACAACCGCTTCGTAGCCGCCAACATCATCATGCCAGACATACCGATACGTACCGGCGCCGTCAACGGTGCTGTAACTGTACGTCCTGTTGCCAATGCCTGCGTGCCGTTCTATCAGAATGCCATTGCGGTATGTATAGGTCTCGTCGACATCATGTTCGTCTATAATCATGACATCGCCGTCAACTGTTATGAACTTGCGCGGTTCCCACGGCCAGCCGTCCCGCGGCACCGGTGTATACAGGACATATCCGTCATCCGTCTTTTGCAGCGAGTATCCCAT
>DXHG01000158.1 GCA_019113455.1 Candidatus Treponema faecavium
GCTAATATACGGGAGCTTGCGGCTGAAACATATAATTTGCTGCCGGCGGTAAGTCTTTCGTGCAAGTTCAGCATAGACACACAGAAGAATCAGTTCCTTTCAAGCAAGGGATGGCAGAAAAACGATCTTGCCGCTGCAGGAGCATGGCAGCAGATAAACGGCGGCGCGCAGGCGGTGTCTGCGGGTGTTACCGCCTATCTGGGTATGCGGGACACGGACGCGCCCGTTATTCAGATGTGGGGAGAAGACTAGTATATGATAATACAGATGAAGAATCGGGAACTGCGCCGTGTGCTGTGCTGCGCGCTTGTAGCTTGTGCCGGCGCGCTCGCGTCTGCAAAAGAAGCGGTGTATATTTCCCCAAACAACGACGGTATTCAGGATGAGCTCACAGTGCCTATCGGAATAGAAGATAAACGCTATATTTCCGAGTGGCAGTTTATTATCACTGACGAGTCAGGCACGCCGGTGCGCACCATCGGCAACAAGGAAACGCGTCCTGACCGGCTGACGTTTAAGAGTTTCTTTCAGCTGCTGTTCCGCGCCAAGCAGGGCGTGCAGATTCCCGACTCAGTAACGTGGAACGGCGTGCTCGACACGGGCGAGACCGCTCCCGACGGCAGGTATTTTTACTATATGACGGCGACTGACGATAACGGCAACCGCGCGGAGACAGGCAGATTTGAAGTTATCGTGGACAATACGCCGCCTGAGATAGAGCTCGCGCAGCCGGCGGCGGAAGACCGCATTTTTGGCGAAGGGGCAAAGCAGGTTTTCGATATTGTGCAGTCCGGTTCGGTTGAAGACGAATGGCGCGGCGTGATTGCCGACGCAGCAGGCACGGTCGTGCGCGAGTGGAACTGGCGGCTGTCGGCTCCGCCTGCGTTCAGCTGGGATGGTACCGATAATTCAGGACTGCAGGTCGCTGACGGCGTGTATTCATACAGCGTTTCGGCCGCGGACCGCGCCGGAAACCGTTCTCCCGCAGCGCGGATAACAAATATTATCTATTCGGCGGAACGCCCGGCAACAAATATCATCATTGCCGGCAGCCGCTATTTTTCGCCGAACGGAGACGGCGTGCAGGACAGCATTGAGTTTGCCGTGCTGATTCCGCAGCCTGAAGGAGCGAACAAGCTTACGCGGTGGAGTGTGGATATCTGCGACGAGACAGGCGCGGTGCGCCGCTCGTTCGGCGGGTCAGGCGAGGCCCCGCAGCAGCTGTCGTTTGACGGACGGGACAGCGGCGGATCACTGCTGCCTGACGGGCAGTATCAAGCTGTCGTGTCGGCTTCGTATCTTAACGGCTATGAACCGGCTGTGATACGGTCTCCGGTGTTCGTGCTTGACAACACGCCGCCTGCTGCTGACGTGCGGTTATCGGAAAATATTTTTTCTCCCGACGGAGACGGAAACAAGGACACGATTACCGTGTATCAGGAAACGTCTGCTGAAACTGAATGGCTTGGCGAGATTATCGATGAAGCAAGCGGTGCCGTTGTGAGACGGTTTGCGTTCGGTTCTCTTGCGCCGCGTGAGTTTGAGTGGGACGGTGCGGACGATACGGGTGCGCTCAGCGCAAACGGCCGCTACCGCTACCGCATTGCGGCGCAGGATTTTGCCGGAAACACGGCGTCTGTGCTGTCAGACGTGTTTGAGCTTGATACGGGAACGACGGAAGTCATTCTTACGTCATCGGCGCAGGCGTTTTCTCCCAACGGAGACGGCGTGCGTGAGACGGCGGTGTTCCGCTCGACTATACAGTCAGAAAGCGGCATAGCCAATTACCGGTTTGTGATACTGAACACGAATGGCGATGAGGTATGGACGCAGAGCGGTTCAGGCAGACCGCCTGCGGAATTTGAGTGGGACGGCCGCGGCGCCGACGGCGCAGTATGCGCGGACGGCCTGTATACGGCGGCGCTCACAACGGCTGCCAATAACGGAAGCGAAGCGGTGTCCGTGTCGCGTCCGGTAATGCTTGACACTGTGTATCCCGCAGCCGAGCTTACGGTGCCGTATCTGGTGTTCTCTCCTGAAGGGGACGGACGTAAGGACACGCTGCCGCTGACTGTTTCTGCAAGCGAAGAAGACTTGTGGACGATGACGGCAGAGAACGATTCAGGCGTTGTGCGCAGCTGGATGTGGCAGGGAGCGCCGGAATCGTTTGAGTGGGACGGCAGCGATGAGGCGGGCAACACGCTTGCCGACGGCACATACCGCATTGTGCTTGCAAGCACCGATGCTGCCGGAAACGCCTGCACGGTGCATCTTGACGGTATTCAGATAGACTGCCGCGAGACGCGCGCGTACTTTACCGTCGCGGATACGGCTGTATCGCCGAACGGAGACGGCGTGCGCGACACGCAGGAATTCCGGCTGTCCGTGTCGCTCAATGAAGGCATTGAATCGTGGCGGTTCAGCATTAAGAATGAACGCGGTGATATTGTGCGGGAATGGACGCAATCTGCATCAACTGCTGGTGAAATACGCGTTCCTGAAACAATCGTATGGGACGGACGGAATGCGTCCGGCCGCGCGGCGGAAGGAATGATGATTCCTGAGCTTGATATTACCTACGTTAAGGGAAACCGTGTTGCAGTCAGCGGCAGTTCATTTATCGCGAGCGTAACGCCGCCGGTACTGACGGTAACGACGTCTCCGCGGTATTTCAGCCCGGACAACGATGGCGTTGACGACGACTTGTTTATCAGTCTTAACGCGGAATCTGCCGTTGGTCTTGAGAGCTGGTTCTTTGAGATCTATGATCCGCAGAACGGCAGCGTGTTCTGGAATACGTCCGGTACAACGGCTGTGACGGAGCGCATGGTCTGGGACGGCCGCGGCAATAACGGTGAGCTCGTGCAGTCCGCGATGGATTATCCGTTCACGTTCTCGGTAACGGACGAGCTTGGCATGACGTCTTCCGTCGAAGGCATCATATCGGTAGACGTGCTCGTAATCCGCGTGGGCGATGTACTTAAGATGCAGGTGCCGGCGATCATTTTCCGCGCCGACAACGCAGACTTTAAGAGCCGCGCGGAGGCTCCGCAGAACGGACTGACGCAGGAGCAGATAGACAATAACATGCGCGTGCTGCGCCGCATTGCCGATATCCTGAATAAGTTTAAGGATTACTCGGTGAGCATAGAAGGCCACGCAAACAACATAAGCGGTACCGAAGCGGAAGAGACTTCTACGGCTAACGGCAATATCCCGTTGGTGCCGCTGTCGCAGGCGCGCGCCGAGACGGTAAAGACAATCCTTGTCGAGTTCGGCGTTGATGCGTCGCGGCTGTCGACCGTCGGCGTAGGCGGCCGTATGCCGGTTGTGCCGCGGTCCGACCGGGACAACTGGTGGAAGAACCGCCGCGTTGAGTTTATACTGGAAAAGTAAGAGCGGGGCGGAACACGCTGCAGCAT
>DXHG01000159.1 GCA_019113455.1 Candidatus Treponema faecavium
GAACACGCTCGGCGTACAGGCGGTGTTCCCGCTGCCGGCAGACATGGTGCGCGCGCAGCTTGAGAGCGTGTGCGGTGATATACGCCCGTGCGCGGTAAAGATCGGGATGCTGCCAGACGCACAGTGCGTCCGCGCGGTAAGCGGTGCAATCCGCCG
Organism: Candidatus Treponema faecavium; assembly: GCA_019113455.1. Classification (GTDB taxonomy): domain Bacteria; phylum Spirochaetota; class Spirochaetia; order Treponematales; family Treponemataceae; genus Treponema_G; species Treponema_G faecavium. The sequence continues at coordinate 157 of DXHG01000159.1, forward strand.
ATACGCGCTTGAGCACATTGTCATCGACACGGTGTTCAGTGCTTCTGCGGGAACGGTGCTGCAGCCGGAAGCGGCAATGCGCGCAGCCGCAGAAGAGCTCTACCCGCTTGCGGAGCTCCTTACGCCGAATATTCCCGAAGCAGAGCAGTTAAGCGGCATGCGCATAACTGCTGATGCCGGCTGTGAAGCTGCTGCGCGGCGCATCGGAGAGCGCTGGGGCTGCGCGGTGCTTATAAAAGGCGGCCACCGCGAAAGCGGCGCGGACGATGTGCTGTACACCGCGAATGGGACGTGCCGCTGGTTCCGCGCGCAAAAGCAGCCAAATCCGCACACGCACGGAACGGGCTGCACGTTTTCAAGCGCAATAGCGGGGTACCTTGCGCAGGGGTGCGCGGTTGAACAGGCGGTACGGCGCGCCAAGGAGTTTATTACCGGCGCTGTAGCTGACGGTTTTGCAATCGGGCACGGACGCGGCCCGCTTAATCATTTTTATTCATTTTATCCTTCAACACAGGGAGAGTAACAGTTATGGAACAATATGCGACGCAAATGGACGCCGCGCGCCGGGGCATCATTACCGCACAGCTTCGGAGCGCAGCGGAGAAAGAGCGCATGACGGCTGAGGAGCTTTTGCCGCTTGTTGCTTCGGGCAGAGCCGTTATCTGCGCAAACAAGCGCCATGCCTGCCTTAATGCGCAGGCAATCGGCTCAATGCTGCGCACAAAGATAAACGTCAATTTAGGCGTTTCACGCGACTGCAAAGACGTCGGCACAGAAATGCAGAAAGCAGCTGCCGCAGTGCAGCTGGGCGCCGACGCGATAATGGATCTTTCATCGCATGGAGACACGCAGCCGTTCCGCCGCCGCCTTGTCGCCGAGTGCCCCGCGATTATCGGCACGGTGCCGGTGTATGACGCGGTGATTCACTACCAGCGCGATCTCGACACGCTTTCGGCGCGCGACTTTATCGACGTCGTGAGGCTCCATGCCGAAGACGGCGTTGATTTTATGACGCTGCACTGCGGCATTACGCGGGATACGATCGCGCGGCTCCGCGCGCAGGGCAGAATGATGAATATCGTATCGCGCGGCGGTTCGCTCATATTCGCATGGATGAGCATGACGGGAAACGAAAACCCCTTTTATGAGTATTACGACGAGATTCTTGATATCTGCCGCGAGTACGATGTTGTCATTTCCCTTGGCGACGCGTGCCGCCCGGGCTGTCTTGCAGACGCTTCCGATGCGTGCCAGATCGATGAGCTTGTAAAGCTTGGAGAACTTACGCGCCGCGCATGGGCAAAAGACGTGCAGGTAATGGTTGAAGGCCCGGGGCACATGCCGCTTGACCAGATAGCCGCGAACATGAAAATACAGCAGACGCTGTGCGGCGGCGCGCCGTTTTATGTGCTTGGCCCGCTGGTAACGGATATAGCGCCCGGCTACGACCATATCACAGCCGCTATCGGCGGAAGCATCGCTGCGGCAAACGGTGCTGCGTTTTTGTGCTACGTTACTCCCGCCGAGCACTTGGCGCTTCCGTCTGTTGAAGACGTAAAGCAGGGTATTATCGCATCAAAGATTGCCGCACACGCGGCCGATATTGCGAAAGGCGTGCGGGGCGCGCGCGAAATAGACGACAAGATGGCTGAAGCGCGCTGCCGCCTTGACTGGCAGGCGCAGTGGAAATGTGCGCTTGACCCCGAAACGGCGCAGGCGATGCGCGCGGCGCGCAAGCCCGAACACGACGACACATGCTCCATGTGCGGCAAATTCTGTGCAGTCAGAAGCATGAACAAGGCGCTTGCCGGAGAGCATATTGATATTTTATAGCAGGCTGTGCGGCGCGGCTTGCGGAAACGCCGCGCCGCCGCCCGAGTTTTAGGCCGCGCCTTAAACTTGCAGTCAGTATCTTACAGGCGTATCAGCAGCACGGTACGGCAGTAATGGTATCATCAGGGAAATTTTATTTTGCCATCGGCACGCGGCAGCTGCCCGCGGAGACCCGCAAAGAAAAAAGCCTCGTGTGTAAGGCATACCTGCCGCTGCCCGGCGCAGGCAGCAGCAGGTATGGACTCAAGCCGTGTCCGTTTGCCGTATGCAAATAATTATTTTTGCACAAGCTGCCGATAATTCATTATGAAACTTTTAAAATCTATCCGGTTTAGTATCGGAACATTCGCATTTCTGAGCGCGGCGGCTGTGCTGAGCGCCGCCGACTTGAGCATTACGCCTGATGATATTCGTCTTGAAGCTGAATATTCCGGTTCCGGTGAAGGTTTTACCGGAATGTCCGGATACCACCTCTATGTTCGTCAAAAGGAAGGCGTGAATTCGGTGCTGCTTACCGAAACAACGCGCGACCCGACGGGTATGCTGCCTAATTACGCGTACCGCGCGCGCGACTGGAATCCGGTAAACGGAGATGAGCTGCGCCTGCTCAACGGCCTTGAGCTGCGGTATGACGAATCAAAATACAGCATCATAGACTCAACGCCCGAAGCTGACAGCGAGTTCGGCAGGGCGTTTCATTTGTATATTCCTGCAGAGATGGACTTCGGGTATCCTGAGACGCGCCACGGCACGGTCGTTATTCAGGAGGGCACGTTTGTCAATATCCGCGTGTTTGAAAAGCCGTACGCCGATTATACGGGAAACTTTGCGGACAATCCGTATATCTTTGACCTGATACTGACTGAGCCTGAAACGCCTTTTGAAGCGCCTGTGGAAGAGGAGACCGTGCAGCTTGTCGAGCCATACAGCAGAAAGGCGGTGGAGTCGTTTGACGAGATTGCAAGCTCAACCGGCGGCAGGATGATATATTCCAAAGGCCCTGAATCGATTGTTGACGATCTGCTTGAGTCGGTGAACGCGATTAATCCTAAGAATAAAGCTGACATCGTTATTGCGCTTGACGCAACGGGCAGCATGAAAGACGATCTTGAGATGCTGCGCAAAGAATGGGTTCCCCGCCTGCGCGAGCAAATACAGGAATTTGACGAGTACCGCATTGGATTGCTGCTGTACCGCGATTACGGCGGCGACTATATGTACCGGAAAATACCGGTGCGCTACTTTGAGTTTACCGATGATATAGAAGAATTTATCAAGTCGCTTAATTCGTTCCGTATCGTGGGCAACGAGGGCGGCGACAAGCCCGAGGCCGTGTATGAGGCGCTCTACGCTTCTCTTGACTTTTATCCGTGGGCCGATGACGCGCAGCGAAAGATTATCCTTATCGGCGACGCTGAACCGCATCCGACGCCGCGCGGGCCGCTCCCGTACACAAAAGAGCTTGTCGACATGACGGCGCGGGTAAAGGAAATTACAATCGACACGATAATCACGCCTGATAAATAATAAGGTAAAAGAGGGCAATACATGCTGCATATCGGCTGCCATCTGTCTGTTTCGCAGGGATTTGAGGCGATGGGAAAAAACGCGCTTGGCATCGGAGCGGATACGTTTGCGTTTTTTACGCGCAATCCGCGCGGCGGTGCGGCGAAAGAGATAGACGGCGCCGATGTACAGGCGCTGCGCGCGCTGTGTGCGGAGTACTCGTTCGCGCCTCTTGTGGCTCACGCGCCGTACACACTGAATGTGTGTTCCGCTGACGAGGGCATACGGGATTTTGCGGTGCGCACGCTGTGCGATGATCTTATGCGCATGGAGGCACTGCCCGGCAATTACTATAATTTTCATCCGGGAAGCCATACAGGGCAGGGTGCAGAAACAGGCATTGCGCTTATCGCTTCCGCGCTTACGCGGGCGCTCCCGCTTGCAGAACACACGACGGTGCTGCTTGAGACGATGGCGGGCAAGGGAAGCGAGATAGGGCGCAATTTTGAGGAGCTGCGCGCCGTTATTGACGCCGTCGGAGATTGGAACAGCAGGCTCGGTGTGTGCCTTGACACATGCCACGTGCATGACGGCGGCTTTGACATAGCGGGAAATCTTGACGCGGTGCTTGATGAGTTTGACCGCGTTATCGGGCTTGCGCGGCTGCGGGCGGTGCATCTCAATGACAGCCTGAATGTTCGCGGCAGCAGAAAAGACCGTCACGCAAAAATCGGCGAAGGCGAGATAGGTCTTGAGGCGCTGTGCGCGGTGATTAACCATCCGGCGCTCCGCGGGCTGCCGTTTATCCTTGAGACGCCGAATGAGCTTTCCGGTTATAAAAGCGAAATAGCGCTTTTGCGCTCACGATACCGGGAATAGAGACCCGCAAAGCAAGACAGCCACTCCGCTGTCTTGCTATTAACGCAAATGAGCGCTACAATACGCACCGCAATGAATTGGATTTCATATATAAAAAAATATGCAAGCGTTTCGCTTATTCTGCTGTTTGCTGTAGTCTGCGCCGCAGGATGCGCGAAAGCAGAAGTTCCCGTTGGCGAAGAAGCAAGAATCCGCATCACGGCGTCTTTTTATCCGCTGTATATCATGCTTTTGAATATTACCGACGGCGTTGACGGCGTGCAGCTTGACATGCTTGCCCCGCCTGATACCGGCTGTCTGCACGATTACCAGCTTACGGTAGCGGATATGAAAAAAATTGAGTCGGCGTCTGTGCTGGTGCTGAATGGAGCGGGCATGGAGAATTTCCTTGACGCGGCGCTGGAGCAGAAAAAAGATTCGGCGATTGTCGCCGCCGAAGGCTATGTGCTTATAGACGGCAATCCGCATGTCTGGGTGTCGTTTGACGGCGCGCTCTATGAAATAGACCGCATTGCGCAGGGGCTCGCCCGTGCTGACCCGCCGTATGCCGAACTGTATCTGGAGAACGCTCAAGTGTATGCGGAAAAAATCCGCGCAGTGTCAAAGCGTATGCACGCGGCGCTTGATCAGTATGCCGGCGCTCCGATTATCACGTTTCACGAGGCGTTTCCGTATTTCGCAGCGGAATTTAACCTCGATATTACCGGCGTTATCGAGCGTGAACCCGGCACGGCGCCGTCGCCGCGTGAGCTCACGGTGATTATCGAAGACATACTTGCCGCGCGGCAAGCCCCGCGTCAGGCCGCCGCCGCTCCGGTGCTGTTTGCCGAGCCCGGCTACGCGTCCGCCGCTGCAGAAATTATCGCGCGGGAAACGGGGCTTCCGGTATATGAGCTTGATCCGGCGGTTTCGGGGCCGCTTGAAAAAGACGCCTATATAGATGCGATGGAGTGCAATCTCGAGGTGCTGCAGTATGCGTTTTCTCATGCAGGTCCATGATGGACGGTAACGCGTCCGTCGGCGCCGCTGCTCCGTGCCGTGAGGAGCGCTGTTCGCGCTGCGGCGAGCGGAGTACAGGAACGCATGTGTGCTGCACGCAGATCAGGCATCTGAGTGTTTGCGCGCACGGTTCGTATATACTGCGCAACGTAAATATCCATATTCACTGCGGCGAGCTCACCGCGATTGTGGGACGAAACGGCGCGGGGAAAACAACGTTCTTTAAGGCGCTGCTCAATGAGATGCCTCATTCAGGCGATGTTCTTTTTATGCAGGACAAGGCGGTGTGCGCGCGCCGTCCGACGTTCGGGTATGTGCCGCAGACGCTCGCGCTTGATGCGGGGAGTCCTGTTTCCGTAAGCGATATGGTGCTTTCGTGCGTGTCCCGCTATCCGGTGTGGCTGCCGCAGCGCAAAAAAGACGCGGAGACGGTGCGCCGCGTACTTTCTGCGACGCAGACGCAGGCGCTTGCCAAAAGGCGCGTGTGCGAGCTTTCAGGTGGGGAGCTGCAGCGCGTGATGCTTGCGCTCGCAATTACGCCGGTGCCCGATATTCTGCTTTTGGATGAACCGGTGTCAGGCGTTGACCGCGCCGGTCTTTCGCTCTTTTACGCGCTTGTGTCGGAGCTGCGCCACACGCACGATATTACGATTCTTCTTATTTCTCACGATCTGGATCTTGTTGCGCGTTACGCCGATAAGGTGATACTGTTTGACGGAGGCGTTGCCGCCGAGGGACCGCCCGAACAGGTGTACCGGACCGAAGAGTTTATACGCACGTTTGGACGCATCGTTATTGACGGGGAGAGCGGGTAAGTATGGACGTGCTTTTTACGGTGATAGACACGCTGCTGCCGTTTGAGTGGCTTGCCCCGTCGTTTATGAAGTACGCGTTTATCGCGCTGCTGCTTGCCGCGCCGCTGTTCGGCCTGCTTGGCAGCATGGTTGTTTCAAATCACATGGCGTTTTTTTCAGACGCAATTGGGCACAGTGCGCTCACCGGCATTGCGCTCGGCGTGCTTGCCGGCATACAGGAGCCGCTTCCGGCGATGATTCTGTTCAGCATCGTGTTCGGGTTTGCGATTTCGGCGGTGAAGATGCGCGGAAAAAGCTCCGCAGACACCGTTATCGGCGTGTTTTCATCTGCTTCTGTTGCGCTGGGGCTTGTGCTGCTGTCTTCCGGCGGCAATTTCAGCCGCTACAGCGCGTATCTTGTCGGCGATATCTTAAGCATCAGCGGCGGGGAAATCGCGCTGCTTGCGTGCGCCGCCGTATGTGTGGCGGCGGTGTGGCTGCTGTTTTACAACCGGATGCTGCTTACGAATCTGCACCGGACGTTTGCAAAAAGCAGGGGCGTGCCCGTGTTCTGGATTGAGCAGCTATTTGCCGCCGTAACCGCCGTTATTGTAACGCTTGCGATCAGATGGACGGGGCTTCTCGTGATAAACTCACTGCTCGTGCTGCCTGCCGCGGCGAGCAGGCTGATAAGCCGCTCAAGCAGGCAGTATACGGGCTGGGCGGTTGTTATATCGCTGTGCTCGTCCGTTGCCGGTCTTTCGCTGTCGTACTATGCGGGCGCGGCATCAGGTGCGGTTATCGTGCTCGTAAACGCGGCGGCATTTGTACTCTGTCTTGGCGTGTCGCTGCTGCGCAGAAACTGACGACGCTTTCTATGACGGCGTGTTTCGGCGCATAAGGCGCTGCGCCGCATACAGCACGACGCGCACCGCAGACGACGCAAGGGCGACTCCAAGCGCGATAGCTCCCGCAGCGGTGAGCGCAGTAAAGCCTGTCTGCAGCGCTGTGTCCATGTTTCCCTGCACGGCTTCCCGCATTGTCTGAAACATGCCGCCGCCGGGCACGAGCGGGAGCAGCCCCGGTACGAGGTATACGGTCGCCGGATTCTTGAGGATGATGGCAAACAGTTCTGCAAGCGCGGCTATGCAGCACGCGCCCCAGAAGTAGCTGGCCGGCTGTGCGCCGGTAAGCGCGGAAACCGCCGTGTAGACTGTCCAGCCGCACGAGCCGGCCGCCGCCGCCCATACAATGCTTTTCGCATCGATGTTGTAAATATAGCCGAACGCGGCCGCCGCGCCGAAACTCCAGAGCGCGGCAGCTATAAGTGTCTGTATAAAGTGCGCGTCAATCATGTGATGCCTGCTGAAACGAGCATCATTCCCGCAGCGGCACCGATTGAAAGTCCCGCAGCGGTCATAAACGCTTCTGTCGCACGCGCGACTCCTGACACCAGATCTCCGGCGATAAGGTCGCGTATCGCATTGACGATTGCAAGACCGGGAACAACCTGCATCAGCACCGCCGTCATTGTAACGGCTGACGACGGAATAACGGAAATCAGCACGGCTATTTCACACAGCACAGCAATGATAATGCCCGCGGCAAACATGACGGTAAACCCGCTGAGCGGCAGACGCTCAAGCCGTGTAAGCCCCAGACGCAGCAGCATCCCGATAATGCACGACGCGGCTGCTTCCTGCAGGCTTCCGCCGAACATAAGTGCAAAAAACATGCTGCACAGACCCGCCGCAAGAACGACGCGGATCGGCGGGTTTTCGGGCGCTTTTGCAAT